>JANNSW010000649.1:0-3980 GCA_031403055.1 Hyphomicrobiaceae bacterium
ATTCTCGTCGAGATCGATGAGACCTGGACCGCCTCCCTGCAACCCTATGTCAACTGGAATAACGTCGATGCAGATTAAATCCACAACCTAAAGTCCAGACATGGGGTTGCGTTATCGAACTCTGCTTAGTGTTCCGTCCCATTCATTCGATTCCGGCGAAGCTGGATCAATGAATGGAAAGGCGGAACACAAACAAAGAGTTGGCTAGTGGGCTGGCCATTCATTTAGGGTACTAAATGAATGAGTCAGAACACTAGCATGATCGCCACGGTCGGAGCGAAGATCGCGAACCCAAGCCTGCCGCCCGTCCCGCATCGGCCGCTGAGCCGGTGGTCGGCTGTCGCTCCCGACCCGACTCGACCTATGCTCCGCGTCGGACGCCACCGCACCCGAGGGAGCAAGCCATGAACCTTCTCTTCCGCGTCGTCTATGGGGCGCATGCGAGCGGCACGCACCACAAGCTGGCGCTCGATGCGCTGCTCGAGTTGCACCACCCGCACGCCGAGGGCTGGCGGCGGCTGTTCATCAAGCATGCCGAGACCTACCTCGAAGGCTCCAAAGCGCCCGACAGCGAGTTCAAGGACTTCAAGAACCACGTGCTGCACGTGGGCGAGCGCTATTGGGGCGGCGCCAGGGAGAAGACCCGGAGCTGGTACGGGGAGCTGGTCGCGGCTCTGCGGGCTGAGCGCTGGAGCGAGGCCGTCTATGCGGCTGGCGTCCTCAGCCACTACTATGTCGATCCGATCCATCCCTTTCACACCGGCCAGTCGGAGGCCGAGAGCAACATCCACCGCGCCGTCGAGTGGAGCATCTCGAAATCCTACGATTCGCTGAAGGCACTGCGGGTCGCTGCCTGCGAGCCGCCGACGGCCGAGCCGGCCGACCGCGACGACTGGCTGGAAGATCTCGTTTGCCGCAATGCCGAGCTCGCCAACCGCCACTATCACACGCTGCTGGTCCACTACGACCTGCGAAAGGGTGTCGTCGATCCACCAGCAGGCCTCGATCCCCACGCGTGCCGGACGGTCGCAGGCCTGATCGCTTATGCCTCCGCCAGCTTCGCGCTCGTGCTCGACCGCGCGTTCGCCGAGGCGGGCATAGACCCGCCCGAGGTCACGCTCTCGCTCGAGACGCTGCTCGCGGTGCTGTCGATCCCGCGCAAACTCGTGCTGAGCAAGCTCGCGGACCGGGAGGATCGCCGGCAGGTCGAGGCCATGTACGACGAGCTGCAGTCGAGGGGCCGGGTCGACAAGACGCTCGCCGAGGACGACCGCGCGATCCGCGATCTCCACGCGAGCGAGGTGGCGAGCCTCACCGCGGAGCGCCGGAAGGGTGCGCGCGCCGCGGCCATTGATGAGGCGAGCCGTGCTGGGGAGCCGCGCTCGCCGCACACCGACCGGGGTCCTCGACTGACAGCGGGCGATGGCGTGGAGGCCGCTCCCTCGATCGGCCCCAAAACCGCCGAGCGCCTCGACAAGGCTGGCGTGAGAACGGTCGCCGATCTACTCGCGATCGAGCCCGAGGCCCTGTCGCGCCGGCTCGCCGCGAGCCATCTCGATGCCGGCACCATTCGCTCATGGCAGGATCAGGCCCGGCTCGTGCTGGCGCTGCCCGGTCTCTCCGGTACCCAGGCGCAGTTGCTGGTCGCAAGCAGCTATCGCGACCTCGACGCCCTCGGCAGCGCCGATCCACCGGCCCTGTCGGCCAGCCTTTCGCGCTTTGCAGCCTCGGCCGAGGGCGAGCGCATGCTGCGCGGCGGCAGGCTGCCCGAAGCCGGCGAGATCATGGCCTGGATCGAGGCGGCCCGGCGCCTGTCGTCAAAGGCCGCTTGAGCCGGGTGGAGCTCGCCGCGCCGGGACTGCGGAGCCTGGGCAGGCGACTGACAGCAAACGGAGGGTGCCGATGCTCCGCTTTACGCTCCGCCAGCTCGAATATCTGGTCGCCGCAGCCGACCGGGGCAGCGTCGCAGCGGCGGCTGGCGAGCTCAACGTCTCGCAGCCATCGGTTTCGGCCGCGCTCGCCAAGCTCGAGCAGCAGCTCGGCGCGCAGCTGTTGATCCGCCACCACGCCCAAGGCGTGACATTGACGCCGACCGGCCGCCGGCTGATGGCGGAGGCCCGCAATCTGCTCAATCACGCGCGCGAGTTGCAGCGTCACGCCGAGACCGCTGGCACCGGCCTTTCGGGCGAGCTGCACGTCGCCGCGTTCGTCACGCTCGCGGCCGCCTTCATGCCGGCACTGATCGAAAGCTTTACCGCCGCGCATCCCCAACTGCGGATCAATCTGTCGGAAGGCACCCAGAACGATCTTGTCGCAGGCCTGCGCCAGGGCCGGTTCGAGCTCGCCCTTCTCTACGACGTCAACGTGCCGGCGGATCTCCGGCTCCAACCGCTGGCGGCCTTCGACCCCTACGTGCTGCTGCCGGCCGGTCACAGCCTCGCGAGACTGAAGAAGATCTCGCTGCGCCTGCTCGGGGACGAGCCATTGATCCTGCTCGACGTGCCGCCGTCACGCGACTATTTCATCGGCCTCCTGACGGCGGCCGGGATCGAGCCCAGGATCGCCTTCTCCTCGCCCTCCCTCGAGCTCGTGCGCGGGCTCGTCGGGCGCGGCCTGGGCTACTCGCTGTTGGTGACGCGGCCCCATGGCGACCGCACCTATGACGGGCGTCCGCTCGCCGTGCGCCCGATTGCCGAGAAGGGAACCCGCGGCGAGATCGCGATCGCGGCCCTGGCAAGCCTGCGCCCGACGCGGGCGAGCACGGCCTTCACCGAGCACTGCCGCAATTGGTTCGCCGGATGGGGCAGGTGAGGGATGCTGTCGACATGGCAGGCCGTGCGATGCTCGGAGGCAACGACCTCGAAGCAGCGTGCTCCGCCGGGAAAGCGGAACCGATGAAGTGGACATGGAATGAGGGAACCTTGGACAATGGAGCAGAGGCTGCTTTGCACCGGCTCACCGGTAGCCGGCAACCTCCGCATTCCAGATCCGGATGGTCTGATCGTCGCCAGCGGAGACGAGCCTGGATCCCTGCGGCAGGAAGGCGACCGAGCGAACCGGGCCGGCATGGCCGACATAGGTATGAACGAGCGCGCCGGTGCGGGTGTCCCAGAGCTTGACGGTCGTGTCCTCGCTGCCGGTCGCAAGCAGCCCGCCGTCGGAGGAGAACGCAAGTGACGTCAGCCGGTTGCCGTGCCCCTCGAGCTGCAACAGCTGCTTGCCGGTCTCCGCCGACCAGAGGATCGCTGTCTGGTCGAAGCTAGCGGAAGCGATGGTGCGCCCATCGGGCGAGAAGGCGAGAGCACTCACATCGTCGGTGTGGCCCGCGAGTGCGCGCAACTCGCGCGTGCGGCCCCCCTCGTAGATGCGGATCAGCTTGTCGGAGCCCGCTGCCGCAATGAGACGCAGCTGCGCGGTGTAGGCGACTGCGAGCACGTCGTTGCCCGAGCCCGACATGGTCGCGCGCGATCCCCGGTCGCGATCGATCAGGCGGACCTTGCGGTCGGCGCCGGCTGCCACGATCTGCCGGTTGCCGCCGGCGAACCGCACCGCCCAGACCGGCCCCTCCGGCTCGCGGAAGTTGCGCAATCGCTCGCCCTTCTCCAGATCGTAGAGCTCGATCGTACCGTCGTGGCGGGCCATCGCCAGCACGCCCTCGGCCATGTCGACCGCGGTCACCTCGCTGCCGGGAGCGGCAAGCGTCTTCAGGAGATTGCCGCTCGCCACGTCGATGAGACTGACGGAGCCGTCCGCGCCCGCAGCCGCAATCAGGCGGCTGTCGGGTGAAACCGCCAGCGAGCGGATCGCGCTCGTCTGCTGGCGGATGGCGCGGACGAGATCGAGGTCGGTTGTCGCATGCACGGCCGCGACTGCGGCCAGCTGGGGGGCGCTCGCCCGATGATCCAGGATGTAGATCAAGGTCGCGACCACCCCACCCAACAGCGCAAGCAGCAGCCAGGGGACCTGCCGCAGCCCCGAGT
>JANNSW010000650.1:0-9119 GCA_031403055.1 Hyphomicrobiaceae bacterium
GGCATCTCGATCGAGGCGGACGCCTGCGTCACCGGCAATGTGGTCGAGGGCGCTTCGCTCGCGGGCATTCTGGCCGGCCGGCAGGAGTGGAAGCGGGACGTTTCGATCATCGGCAACCTCGTCCGCGACTGCGGGGTCGGGATCGGGCTCTCATCGAGCGTGGAAGGCGGCCTGATATTCGTCTCGCAGAACATGATCGCGGGCTCGAGGAACGGGGCGATCCGGGCGATGGACGGTATCACCCCGATCGGCCCCGACCTCGCCCGTGCGAGCGCCGAGGCCTACCCGAACCTGGCCATCCTCCAGAACGTCGCGAGCCGCTGAAGGGACTGGCCTCAGGCGCGGGGATGCGAGCGGTCGTAGACCTCGAGCAGGCGCGTGCGATCGACCTCGGTGTAGATCTGCGTCGTCGACAGGCTCGCATGCCCGAGCAGCTCCTGGATCTGGCGCAGATCGGCGCCCGCGCCGAGGAGATGCGTCGCGAAGGAATGCCGCAGTGCATGTGGTGTCGCCGTCTCGGGCAGCCCCAACACCTCGCGCAGGCGCTCCATCAGGAGCTGGATGATGCGTGGCGAGAGCGGCCCGCCCTTCTCGCCGAGGAACAACGGACCATCGGGCTCGAGCTCGAAGGGAACGAGCGCCAGATAGCGCAGGACCGCCTTGCGCACGGCCGGCAGCACCGGCACCAGCCGTTCCTTGTTGCCCTTGCCGAGGACGCGAATCACGTCGCGCGTGCCGGAAGGCGCATCGCGAACGGTCAGGCCGAGCGCCTCTGAAATCCGCAAGCCTGCCCCATAGAGCAACGTCAGCACCGCCATGTCACGGGCAACGACCCAGTCGAGCCCGGCTGCAGGTCCCCCCGCCACCACCGCGAGCGCCTTGTCCACGGTCAGGGGTTTGGGGATCGAATGCGGGACCTTGGGGCTTGCGACCGCCATCACCGCCCGATTGCTGGAAAGCTCGGACGCGTCGAGCCAGCGGAAGAACATCCGCATCGCCGACATCTGTCGCGACAGCGTGCGTGACGACGCGCCAGCCTTGCGCCGCGCGGCCATGAAGGTCCGGAAATGGCGCGGTTGGAGCTGATCCAGATCGGCCAGGCATGGCGGATAGCCGAGGTCGAGCGTCAGTCCCGCCAGGAACTGGCGAATATCGCGCTCATAGGCTTCGAGCGTCTTCTTGGCGAGGCCGCGATCCTCCCGCATGTGGCACATCCAGCGCACGACTGCGCCGACGACATCACCCGACAGGTCGAGCTCTGCTGTCAGACGAAATGGCTCGTCTTGGTCGTCCATTCGAGGCCTCCCGCATGGCCAAGTGTCGTCGTTCTCTTTCCGTTCGGATTAGGGCGGGCTGGTTAACGACGGGTTAACGCAAGACCGGGCACACCGCGCTACCAGACGCCATGGGCTAGACCGTTCCAGGTATAGCGCCAGATGGTCGGATGGAACCACTGGTAGGATGGCAAATCGTGATTGCGAATCGTCAACCGGCCTTGCAGAGCATCATCGATCGCGGCCGCCACCCACGGGCGCGCGGCTGCGGCAAGCAGGAACGAATAGGTCGAGACGTTGTCCCGGCGGGTCGGGTTGGCAGCAGCGGTATAGAGCACGCCCCCGGTGTCGACGCCGCGATCAATCAGATGCATCGTCACTCCGAAATTCGTCCTGTCACCGGTGGCTAGCGCCCAATAGCCGCCATAGACGCCACGGTATTTCGGATTGATTCCGGCATGATAGTTGATGAAGGGCGCTGGCGTGCTGTCGAGCGTCTCCTGGCGGATGATGCGGGTGCCGACGACCAGCACCACCTTGGGCTGCAGTTGGCGCAACACGTCGCGGCACTGGGGCGCGTTCACACTCGCCACCTCGATGAACCGGCACTTGTCCGGCCGCCGGGTATCGAGACGCTCGCTGGCGATGATCTCGTTGCGACGCTGGGAGCTCAGCTTCCAGACGAAGCGCTGGACGAAATCGAAGCCCAGCTGACCGAGCACCGGCACCATGCCGAGCATGCGCCTGCGCCGACTGAGGAACAGGCTCCTGGGCTCGGGGGCCTCTTGCACGACCGTGATGGGTCCGAAACGCTCGACGATGTCGTTTGCGATGATCCAGGAGAAATGGCCGCCGGCGGTCAAGAGCACGATGTCGGTGCGCGGTGAGCCGGATGCTGCGGGAATGCTCTGTTGGGTCATGGCCATCGTTTGCCAGAGGGGATGATCCTGCCGACAAGCAAGGAGCGCGCCAACGGCTCTGGCTGGCGAGAGCGTGACAGCCTCGATCCGCCAGCCTTCGGGTTCGATCATGAACGCGAATGGCGAGTGGCGAGTTGGATCAGGGTTTGATCGTGGCGATGGCGTCACCATAGTGCTCGACGACCGGGAACGGCTGGTAGAAGCGGTGCAGCAAGTCGCGCCAACGCTGATAGCGCTCGGACTGGCGAAAGCCGATGGTGTGGTCTTCCAGCGTCTCCCAGCGTACCAGCAACAGATAGCGGCCGCTGCGCTCGAGGCATGGCCGCACCTCCAGCCCGAGGAAGCCAGGTGATGCGGCTATCAGCGGCAACGCCTGGGATAGGGCGGCCTCGTAGGCCTCGGTCTCGCTCGCGCTCACATCGAGAAGGGCGTGCTCGAGGATCATGATAGGTTCCCGATTGAGGACACTCCCAACAACAACCGCACTGTCTTGTCTTCAAGTCGAGCACGGGATCCGTAGGGTGCAATAGGCCTACTTCAGGCCGTATTGCACCACCCCGGATCGCAACGCCAGTCGAAGGTGCAATACGGCGAAAGCGCCTATTGCACCCTACGCAGAAGCACAACCGCTCGCGAAAATGATTCAGTTGTTGTTCGGGCTGTCCTAACGTGTACAGCGGCGCCGAGCCTGGCACTTCTTTCCTTGTAACCTGAAACCTATAACCTGACCCCTCAAATCTTCTGCCCGGTCTTGCTCCAGTCGGCGAGGAAGGTGGCGAGCCCCTTGTCGGTCAGCGGGTGCTTGACGAGGTCGCGGATCACCTGCGGTGGCACCGTTGCGACATCAGCGCCAGCGAGCGCGGCATCCTTCACGTGATTGCTGCTGCGGATCGAGGCTGCGAGGATCTGCGTGTCGTAGGCATAATTGTCGTAGATCGAGCGGATTTCGCGGATGAGCTCCATCCCGTCGAGCCCGATGTCGTCGAGCCGGCCGATGAAGGGCGAGATGTAGGTCGCGCCCGCCTTGGCGGCCAGCAGCGCCTGCACCGCATTGAAGCAGAGCGTCACGTTGACCCCGCTCCCCTCCATGGTCAACGTCCGGCAGGCCTTGAGGCCGTCCCAGGTCAACGGCACCTTGATGACGATGTTGTCGGCGATCTTGGCCAGGCGCCGGCCTTCGTCCAGCATGCCGGCGAGGTCGGTCGCTGCCACCTCGGCCGAAACCGGCCCCTCGACGACAGCGCAGATCTCCTTCAGGATCTTCTTGAAATCCCCGCCCGCCTTGGCGACGAGTGAGGGATTGGTCGTCACGCCGTCGATCAGGCCCGATTCCGCCAACTCGCGGATCTCCTTCACATCGGCCGTGTCCACAAAGAACTTCATGACGCTCCTCGCCTTCGCCCCGATCCCGACCTGCCGGGAGGTTAAAGTCCGCGATGTGATTCGGCTTTCGGCTATTGTGTCTCTTGTGATGGGCAGCCCATTGGATAGCCTCTTCGGCACCTCTCCAGCAACCCCGGATGCCGATGGCCGCCGCATACCGGTGCTGCTGCCGGTAGCGCTCGACCAGACCTACGACTATCTGCTGCCCGCCGATATCGAGGCTCCACCCGGCTCGTTCGTGCTCGTCCCGTTCGGCAACCAGCAGCGGATGGGCGTCGTTTGGGATCGCAGCGATCAGGGCGGCAAGATCGTCGACGCCAAAAAGCTGAAGGTCGTGATCACGGTCATGGACGTGCCGCCACTGCCGGCGCTTTCCATGCGGTTCGCCGAGTGGGTCGCGCGCTATACGCTGTCGCCACGCGGGATGGTGCTGCGGCTGATGATGAGCGCCTCGACAGCCTTCGAGCCGCCGCCGCCGAAATTCGGCGTGCAGCTCGTCGGTGAGCCGCCGCATCGTCTCACCCCCGGCCGGCAGCGTGTGATCGAGGTCGCTCGCGATGGGCAGGTCCGGGCCAAGAGCGTGCTCGCCGCCGAAGCCGCCGTGTCGACCGCCGTAATCGACGGGCTGGTTGCGAGCGGTACCCTCGTCGATGTGGAGCTTGCCCGGCCGCGCCTGCCGGTGCCGGACCCCGACCATGTGACGGGAAGCTTCAATCCGGCTCAGGAATTGGCGATTCATGGCCTGCAAGCCTCGGTCGATGCCGGTAGCTTCTCGGTCTCATTGCTCGATGGCATCACCGGCTCGGGCAAGACGGAAGTCTACTTCGAGGCCGTCGCCCGCGCGCTGCAAAAGGGCCGGCAGGTGCTGATCCTGCTGCCGGAGATCGCGTTGACCTCGGGGTTTGCCGACCGCTTCAGGCGCCGGTTCGGCGCCGGCGCCGCCGAATGGCATTCCTCCGTCGGTCCCGCCGAGCGTGGCCGGGTGTGGTTGGCGGCGGCGAGCGGGGAAGCCCGCGCCGTGATCGGGGCCCGCTCGGCACTGTTCCTGCCGTTCCGCGACCTCGGCCTCATCGTCGTCGACGAGGAGCACGATACCGCCTTCAAGCAGGAGGACCGCGTCTCCTACCAGGGCCGCGACATGGCGGTGGTGCGCGCGCATCTGGGCAATTTCCCGCTGGTGCTCGCCTCTGCCACGCCCTCGATCGAGAGCCATGTGAACGCCCGCACCGGCCGCTACCGGCACTTGAAACTCGGCGAGCGCTATTCCGGCCAGCTGTTGCCCGACGTGCAGGCGATCGACCTGAAGACCGACCAGCCCGATCGCGGGCGCTGGCTCGCGCCCCGGCTCGTTGCCGAGATCGTCACGAACATGGGCAAGGGCGAGCAATCCCTCCTCTTCCTCAACCGGCGTGGCTATGCGCCATTGACGCTCTGCCGCTCGTGCGGCCACCGCATCCAGTGCCCGCAGTGCTCGGCCTGGCTGGTCGAGCACCGCTTCCGCCAGCGCCTCACCTGCCATCATTGCGGCTTCCACCTGCCGATCCCGGAGAAATGCCCCAAGTGCCAGACGGTCGGCGGGCTGATTGCCTGCGGACCCGGCATCGAGCGGGTGGCGGAGGAGGTGCGCGAGCGCTTTCCCGACGCCCGGGTTGCGATCCTGTCCAGCGACCTGACGCCCTCGGTCAAGGAGCTGCGCGAGATCCTCGGCCAGATCGCGCGGGGCGAAGCCGACATCGTGATCGGCACCCAGATCGTGGCGAAGGGCCACAACTTCCCTGGATTGACGCTCGTCGGCATCGTCGACGGCGATCTGGGACTCGGCCAGGCGGATCCACGCGCTTCAGAGCGCACGTTCCAGTTGCTGCATCAGGTGACGGGCCGCGCGGGCCGCGCCGAGAAGGCGGGTCGCGGCTTCGTGCAGACGCATCTGCCCGAGCATCCGGTGATGCAGGCGATCATCTCGGGCGATCGCGAAGCCTTTCTCGACCGCGAAATCGGGCTGCGCCAGGCCGCCATGCTGCCCCCCTTCGGCCGGCTGGTCTCGATCCTGGTTACTGCGCGAGTGAAAGCCGAGGCCGAGGACTATGCCCGCCTCGCCGCCCGCAAGTCGCCCCCGGCTGCCCGCATCGAGGTGCTGGGACCGGCGGAAGCGCCCTTGGCCGTCATTCGCGGCCGCCACCGCTTCCGCCTGCTGGTGAAGGCGCCGAAAGAGGTCGACCTGCAGGCCTATCTGAAGGCCTGGCTCGACGCCTTGCCACAGCCCAAGGGCGACCTGCGCGTGCAGGTCGACGTCGACCCGTATAATTTCCTGTGATGCGGGCCCCTCGCCACATCATGCGACTTGACGCGTGTAACGTAACGCAATACATGTCAACGTCATGCCGATCCAGAGCTTCCGGCACAAGGGGCTGAAACGCCTCTATGAGGAGGACGACGTGCGTCGCGTGCCGGCCGCGTCGGCCGACAAGCTGAGGCTGATGCTGACCATCATCGATACTGCCCCGGGTGTCGAGGAGATCAGGCTTTTCCCCGGGTGGCGGTTGCATCCGCTCAAGGGCGACCGCGCCGGCTTTTGGAGCCTGACCGTCACCGGCAACTGGCGGCTCACCTTCCGGTTCGAGCTGGGCGACGCCTTCGATCTCGACTTGGAGGACTACCACTGAAAGGAGGCACTCCATGCCCATGAAGAACCCGGTTCATCCCGGCATCGTGATCCGTGAAACCGTGATCGATCCGCTCGGCCTCACCGTCACCGAAGCGGCGACGGCACTCGGGGTGGCGCGGCCGACCCTGTCCAAGCTTCTGAACGGGCAGGCCGGTCTTTCGGCCGAGATGGCGCTTCGCATTGAGAAGGCGTTCGGTCCCACCATGGAGCACTTGCTCCGGATGCAGCTCGCCTATGACACGGCGCAAGCCCGCCAGCGCGAAGGCGAGATCAAAGTGAAACGCCACAAGGCCGTGCGCGACCCGCACCCGATCTGACCGCTACAGCGTCACGCCAGCACCGCCGGCCGCTGAATCCGCCTGCTCGTCAGGGCGCCCCAGCAGGTCTATCCAAAGGCGATCTGCGCGTGCAGGTCGACGTCGACCCGTATGATTTTCTGTAGCCTTCTGTGGTGATCGCGTTTTGGAGCGAGGAATGCCACCATGGCCCGCCGCTGCTACGATTTGCCTTCGCTCACGAGCCTCGCCGCGTTCGAGGCGGCGGCGCGGCACTCGAGCTTTACGCTCGCGGCGGAGGAATTGAACGTTACGCCTGGCGCCGTCAGCCGCCAGGTGAAGGCCCTCGAGGAAGAGATCGGCCAGAGCCTGTTCGAGCGCAAGCCGCGCGGGCTCGGCCTGACGGATGCCGGCAACGAGCTGGCGGCCGTGCTCTCGCGGAGCTTCCAGGATATGGCCCGCACGCTGACGGGTCTCCGCCAGAGCGGCAAACCCGAGAGTGTGACGGTCGCAACCACGACGGCGTTCGCCGCGCTCTGGCTGATGCCGCGGCTCGGCGCCTTCTGGCGCGAGCATCAGGCGATCACCATCAACCACCTGATCTCGGACGATCCACACGATCCGCGCCTCGGGCGTGCCGATCTGCGGCTCGGCTATGGGTTCGGACCGCAACCCGACGAGGTGGGTATCAGACTGTTCAGTGACCGGCTGTATCCGGTTGCGGGGCCCCGGTTCGCTGCAGGGCTCGGCAAGGTCGGCCTCGACGTGCTCGCTGGTCTGCCGCTGATTGCCAACGACAGCGGCAACCGCGACTGGATCGATTGGGGGGAATGGCTCGATCTTGCAGGCTACATGCCGCGCAAGCTCAATCTCAGGCGGTTCAACAACTACATCATCGCGCTGCAGGCTGCCGAGGACGACCAGGGCGTCGTGCTCGGCTGGCACCGGCTGGTTGCGCCGCTGATCGAGGCCGGCCGGCTCGTCCGGATGACGACGACCGAGCTTGCCTCCCCGCTCGCCTATCACGCCAGCTGGAGCGCCGACCGCCCGCTCGGGGCGGCCGCGGAAGCGCTGAAGGCATGGCTCGTTGGGCTGGCGCAGGAGGAAGTGTAGACAGCAGCGCGGGCTTGACCTCTATGCAAGCAACCCTTGAGGATTTGGAGCGTTGCGCGGCGTCGGCGCATTGGCTACGGCTCGCTGACCGATCCCTCTCCACTGGAGAATCGCAGCCGATGAAACCCGAGAACTTCGCCACGCTCGCCCGGGTGCTCGAGCCCGTCAATTCGGCTCGCGGCCTGCCGAACGCCTTCTATACCGATCCTGCCCTCCACGAGGAGGAGAAGAAGCGCCTGTTCGCCAAGGGCTGGCCGGCGATCGGGTTCGGCAAGGACGTGCCGGAGCCGGGCGACGCCAAGCCCGTCAGCTTTCTCGGCATCCCGCTGCTGCTGGTGCGCGGCCGCGACGGCACCTTGCGCGTGTTCCAGAACGTCTGCCGGCATCGCGGCATGATCCTCGTCGACCAGCCGACGCAGCTCAAGGGCGTCATTCGTTGCCCCTATCACGCCTGGTGCTACGAGCTCGACGGTGCGCTGCGCGCAACCCCCCACGTCGGCGGCGCCGGTCACAACACCCATCCCGACATCGACCGCTCCGCGCTCGGCCTGTTCGAGGTGCGCTCGGCAGTCTTCATGGATATCGTGTTCGTCAACATCTCGGGCGACGCGCCGGAGTTCCGCGTCTATGCCGCCGAT
The DNA here is from genome assembly GCA_031403055.1 of Hyphomicrobiaceae bacterium. Classification (GTDB taxonomy): domain Bacteria; phylum Pseudomonadota; class Alphaproteobacteria; order Rhizobiales; family Hyphomicrobiaceae; genus JANNSW01. Next base: position 8,269 of record JANNSW010000650.1, read on the forward strand.
CTCATCGCGCGTGCGGAAGCCTTCGCCGATGCGAAGCTCTTCCATGGCGGGCCGGACAGCTCGTTCTCGCTTGAAGTGAAGACCAACTGGAAGCTCGCGGCCGAGAACTACCTGGAGAGCTATCACCTGCCCTGGGTGCATCCCGGCCTCAACAGCTATTCGCGCCTCGAGGACCACTACAACGTGGTGGAAGCGACCTTCGCTGGCCAGGGCACGCTCGCCTACACGCCGGGCTTCGGCCCCAACGGCGAGCGTTTCTCGCGCTTCCCCGGCCTCTCGCCGAAGTGGGAGAAGGGGGCCGAGTACCCGACGTTCTTCCCCAACGTCCTGTTCGGCTTCCAGAACGACCATTGCTACGCGATTTTGATCGAGCCCGTCGCCCACGACCGTACCATCGAGCGGGTCGAGATCTATTATGCGAGCGAGGAGATGACCGGCGCGGGCTTCGCCGCAATGCGCGAGAAGAACGCCGCGATGTGGAAATCGATTTTCATCGAGGACATCGGCGTGGTCGAGGGCATGCAGCGAGGGCGGTGGGCCCCCGCCTTCGACGGCGGCAAGTTCTCGCCCGTGATGGACCCCTGCACGCACGCCTTCCACCACTGGGTCGCGAGCCATTTCGCCGATGCGTGAGCTTGCCGAGCTCGAGGCGCTGCTGCTCGCGGCGCACGCGCGTGGCGATCGCGCCGCGCTGGTCGCCTGTTACAGCGAGGCGGGCGACTTGTTGGAATCCGCCGGCCAGATCGATGCCGCCTGCTTCGTGCGCACGCAAGCCTATGTGCTGGCATTGGAGGCGGGGGATCGCGCGACGGCCGCGCGGATGTATGCGGTGTTGGTGCGGCACGGGCGTG
>JANNSW010000651.1:0-9425 GCA_031403055.1 Hyphomicrobiaceae bacterium
TGGCGGGCGGCTCGGGCTTCGACGAGCTCGTGTTCGGCGCGCTGCACGGCGATGACCTGGTGCTCGATTTCGATCTCGGCATCGATGCGATCAATCTGAGGGCGCTCGGCTACTCGCACATCTCCCAGCTCTACGACTATATGAGCGACGTCTACGTCGACGATGGCTTCGGGCTGACGCTCTCGACCGAGATCGCCACCGGCGACGGCTTCATCACGCTCGTGGGCGTCGACCAGCTCGATCTGACCAATGGTGATTTCGTCTTCGCCTGACGCGATCATCGCCCTCACCGCGGCTCGATCCGCCGGCGATAGCTGATGCGCAGGACGCAGGGTGGCGGCAGTCGGGGACCGAGCCGCATCTCGGCCGAGCGCGGCCGGCTGGCGGAAGCACGCGAGCGGCGCCCGTCCGCGGGCAGCTCGGTCGTACAGCACGAGCCTTCGCGCAGATGTTGCGGCCCGATCAGCGAGACCAGCCTTTCGATCGGCCGGTCGCGAATGCCGAGCTCGGCGAGATGGCGCGCCGTCGAGATCACATAGTCGAGATTTCTGCCTGTCCGGCCGCGCCCGGCACGCACGACCGCGGCTTGGATTGCGAGCGGCATCGGCGGGGCATACTGCCGGTGACGACGCTCGACGACGAAGGCGAGTGCTCGCACGTGAGCAAATCCGGTTGTCCGGCGAACCTCGACCGGATGCCAGCTGGCGGTATAGACGCCCGTCACCAGCTCGCGGTCGTAGAGATACTCGAGCACCTGGGACCGGTTCTCGGGCGCGACCCGGAATGCGAGCCCATCGCAGGCGCCGCCCCGATCGAGCCCGAACACCAGTCCCGGCCAGTCGGAGGTGCCGCGATATTCGAGCGACCAGACACAAAGCGCGCGGTGGAATCCCGCAAGCCTTGCCCGGCAAGCCTCCTCGAAGGCAAACCCCGGGCGCCACATCAGCGAGCCGTAGCCGAACACCCAGAGATCGGTCGTGGAGGAGCCTGCCATCACCGTTCTCCATCGCGGAAATCAGGCGTGTGCGCAAGGCCGGGTGCCGCACACCAGATGAGAGCAAGCCTTGCACCCGATGCAACGTCTCGGGCATGGTGCCGGCCTTCGTGACGGGCAAGGACAGGTGCGGCGTGTCGGAACGACTGCAGACAAAGGACGACAAAGCTCTGCCGGAGGCAGCGACGGGCACAGCCGAGACTGCGGCGAGGCGGCGCCTGGATCTGATGCCGCTCGCCGTTTTGCGGCCCTACCTGATCCGCCATCGCGGCATGCTGGCGGCGACAATCGCAGCCCTCGTCGTCGCCGCGCTCGCAACCCTTGCCGTGCCGCTCGCCGTGCGTCGCGTGATCGACCTCGGCTTCGGCGGTGGCGACGGGGCTTTCGTCGACCGCTATTTCGGCATGATGCTGCTGATCGGCTTCGTGCTCGCACTCGCCAGTGCCGCGCGCTTCTATTCGGTCAACTGGCTGGGCGAGCGCGTGGTCGCGGATCTGCGCCGCGACGTGTTCGGCCATCTGACCCGGCTCGACGCCGCCTTCTACGAGCAGACCCGGACCGGCGAGGTGATGTCGCGGCTGACGGCCGACACCACCCAGATCAAGTCGGCAATCTCGGTCGCCGTCTCGCAGGCGCTGCGCAACGTGGTCCTTTTCACCGGCGCGCTGCTCATGATGTTCGTAACCAGCGTGAAACTGTCGCTGCTGGTGGTCGCGGCCATTCCCTTCATCGTGCTGCCACTCGTCGTCTACGGTCGCGTCGTCAAACGGTTGTCGCGCCAGGCCCAGGATACGCTGGCCGACAGTGCGGCCTATGCGGCCGAGAACATCGCCGCCGTCCGCACCCTGCAGGCTTCGACCTTCGAGGGCGAGGTGACGGGCCGCTTCGGTCGAGCGGTCGAGGAGGCCTTCGCCGCGGCGCGGGCGCGGCTGCAGGCCCGCGCCGGCCTGACCGCGATCGCGATCGGGCTCGTGTTCGCAAGCGTCGTCGGCATCCTCTGGTATGGAGCGTCCGAAGTGCTGTCGGGCGGGCTTTCTGGAGGGCGGCTCGGGCAGTTCGTGCTCTACGCCGTGTTCGCGGCCGGCGCCGTCGGCGAGTTGTCGGAGGTTTGGGGTGAGATCCAACAGGCCTCGGGCGCCGCTGGCCGCCTGTCGGAGATCATGGCGACCGTGCCTGCCATCCGCTCGCCAGAGCGCCCGGTCGCCTTGCCCGAGCGCGGCAACGGGCGGATCACATTCCGCGATATCGGGTTCTGCTATCCATCGAGCCCAGACCGCTCGGCACTGGAGGGCATCAGCTTCGAGGTGAAACCAGGCGAGACCGTCGCCATCGTGGGCCCATCGGGAGCGGGCAAGAGTACGATTTTCAGCCTGGCGCTGCGCTTCTATGATCCGGCTGCGGGAGTGGTGCTGGTCGATGGCGTCGATGCCCGGCTAGCAGAGCTGGGGGCACTGCGTCGCCGGTTCGCCATCGTTCCGCAGGACGTGGCGCTCTTTGCCGATACGATTGCCGCCAACATCGCCTACGGCATGCCCGCGGCCACCCGGGAGGCCATCGAGCGGGCAGCTGACACGGCCGAGGCTGCAGGCTTCATCGCTGAGCTTTCGCAGGGCTTCGACACCCGCATCGGCGAGCGCGGCATCACCCTGTCCGGCGGCCAGCGGCAGCGAATCGCCATCGCCCGGGCGGTGTTGCGCGACGCGCCGATCCTGCTGCTCGACGAAGCGACGAGCGCGCTCGATGCGGAGAGCGAGGCGAAAGTCCAGGCGGCCCTCGCCCGAGCGATGCAGGGTCGCACTACGCTGGTGATCGCGCACCGGCTTGCAACGGTCCAGCGTGCCGACCGCATCCTCGTCCTCGAGGCCGGACGGATCGTCGAGGTCGGCACCCACCAGAGCCTCGTTGCGCAGGGCGGGCTCTATTCGCGGCTGGCGGAGCTTCAGTTTGCGTCCTGACCCCTGCGGCGCGCGGTCGCAACAGCGTGAAGTTCCGTATTCAAACCGGCGTGAAGGGCCTCAAACTCGCCAAATTCGCTGCTATATAAGTCGGGGTAAGATCGCCGAGCCTCGTCAGGCCCAAGCACGACAGGGTAGAGTGATCCTCTGAAAGCCAAAGGGACAAGAGACATGGATCAGACCTTCAAGAAGACCACCGCTCTCGCGGTTGCTGGTGCGTTCGCCGCGATGCTCGGCATGTCGGCCGCAACGACGGCCAAGGCCGAGGATTTCGAGAAGTGCTACGGCATCGCCAAGATTGCCGAGAACGACTGCGCTTCCGAAGGCGCAAATTCCTGCGCCGGCACGTCGACGGTGGATTTCGACGGTCAGGCCTGGAAGCTGGTGAAGGCTGGCACCTGCACCTCGATCGAGGTCACAACGCCCGAGGGTACTGCCCGTGCGGGCGCGCTCGAGCCGATTACCGGCTGATCCGGCCCGGTCGGTGAACCCTGTGGCACACTCCGCCGATCTGGTGGTGCTGAGAAACAGTCCGATCCCGGCGCGAGCCGGGGTCGGGCTGAAGCCTGAGCACTATCGCGCTATTCTCGATGGCAAGCCCAGTCTCGATGGCAAGACCGGTGTCGGCTGGTTCGAGATCCATGCCGAGAACTACATGGGCGCGGGCGGCCAGCCGCATCACTACCTCACGCGCATTCGTGAGCGCTTCCCCGTCTCGCTTCATGGCGTCGGCCTCTCGATCGGGTCGGCTGGCCCCCTCGACCGCGAGCACCTGTTGCGGCTGAAGAGCCTGTGCGACCGCTATCAGCCCGGGCTCTTCTCCGAGCACCTCGCCTGGTCGACCCATGACGACAGCTATCTGAACGACCTGCTGCCCGTCCCCTACAACGAGGAGACGGTCGCCCGCGTCGCCGATCACATCGACGAGGTGCAGGAAACGCTTCAGCGGCGGATGCTGCTGGAGAATCCCTCGACCTATCTGAGCTTCGAAGCGAGCGACATGAGCGAGATCGCATTCCTCGAAGCCGTGGTGAAGCGGACCGGCTGTGGGCTCTTGCTCGACGTCAACAACGTCTACGTCTGCGCCGCCAATCACGGCACCGACGCTGCTGCCTATCTGGATGCCTTTCCCGTGGCGCATGTGGGCGAGATGCACTTGGCCGGCCATGCACCATTCACCGACGAGAGTGGCGCACCACTGCTGATCGATGCGCACGACCGCCCGGTGACCGACCCGGTCTGGCGGCTCTACGAGCGCGCCGTGCGCCGGGCTGGGGCAAAGCCCACCCTGATCGAATGGGACAATAACATCCCCGACTGGCCGACGCTCGAAGCTGAAGCGTTGCGCGCGGATCACATCATGGCCGAGCGGCGGACCAACCATGCCGGCGCTGTCTGAGCTGCAAGCGCAGTTTGCGGCCGCACTGCTCGACCCCGCACTCGAGCCTCCCTGGGGTGTGACGAGCCATACGTCGGCCCACCCGCTGCGCCGCTTCAACGTCTATCGCAACAACGTGGTGGCGAGCCTCGTCCAATCGCTCGAGGCGCGATATCCGGTGGTGAAGCGCCTGACGGGAGAAGATTTCTTCCGGGCGATGGCGCGCCTCTACCTCGAAGCTCACCCGCCCGCGAGCCCTGTCCTGATCGAGTTCGGCGGCGCCATGCCGGCATTCATCGAGCGCTTCGAGCCGGCAACTGACATGCCCTACCTCGCCGATGTCGCCCGGCTCGAATGGCTGCAGCACGAGGCTTTCCATGCTGGCGACGCGAGCCCACTCGAGCCCGACGACCTGGCGACCATCCCGCCGAATGCCCTCAGCCGACTGCGTTTCACGCTGCACCCATCGCTGCGGCTGCTGCAGTCGCCCTATCCGGTGCTGGCGATCTGGCGGACGAATGTGCACGATGCAGACGTCCACAAGGTCCGCCTTGCCGACGGCGGAGACGAGCTGATGATCGTACGGCCCAGCCTCGACGTCGAGCTCGTGAGGCTGCCGCCAGGGGCGCATGCCTTCCTTTCGCTGATCGCGGCCGGAACGCCACTCGCGGCCGCTGCGGGCGAGGCCCTGGCAGGCGAGCCGCGCTTTGATTTCCAGCATGCTCTCGCAGGTTTGATCGAAACTGGTGTCATCGTCGCGTACCATGTTGGCGACGATATCGATGCTTCGAGATAACCCCGGGGAAAGCCATGACGCGCCTGATCACCAGCCTCAATCGCCTGTTCGACCTCATTCCCCACAGCGTGATTGCGCTGCTGGCGCGCCTGATCGTCGGGCTGGTGTTCTTTCAGTCCTGGCTGACCAAGGTCGACCTGGTGAGCTGGACGATCAAGCCGGCGACGTTCTTTCTCTTCGCCAACGAATACAAGGTGCCGCTGTTGCCGACGGACCTCTCGGTCTACATGGCGGTGGTGGTCGAGCTGGTCGGCCCGATCATGCTCTGGCTCGGGCTCGGCACGCGCTTTGCCGCGGTGGCGCTGCTCGGCATGACGCTCGTCATCCAGACCTTCGTCTACCCGCAAGCCTACATGACACACGGGCTATGGGCGGTTGCGCTGCTCCTCCTGATGAAGTACGGCCCAGGCAAGCTGTCGCTCGACTGGCTGATCTGGGGCCGGAAGGGGGATGGGGTGTAGCAGGTCCGCGAGGTGCGGCCCCTACCTGGGGCGAGCAGTGGCACCTGTGCCGATCGCGTCGGCTTTCGGACTGTTGCGGTCGGCGCTGTCGCGTCGCACTGGTGCGATTGACCCAAGGCGGTCCGTTCTCGCTCGATGCGAGCAGCCGCATTTTCGTCCGCTTACCCTTTTCTTTCGTGACGAACCTGCTCGGGCCCGGCCAACGGCGCCCCGGCGGTAGACCACCCATCCATTTTTTGGCGATCAGGGCGGCATAGGAGTGCACACCGGCCCCCACTGGGGCATATCTGCGAGTGGAGCGAGATGCCGTCGCAGGCAAACGCCGTCCTCGATGCCGTCCTCGTCGATATCGACCCGGGCCCAATCGTTGTCGCGAGCCAATTCCTCGTCACTGTTGAGCACATGCACCATCCGCGCGATGCACATGTACTTCGTGGCCGGGCCGTCTGGTCGCTCGCTCAGCTCCATCCGGTCCGGCTTTACCCAATAGCGCTTCCTGGCAATCGCCTCCAACCGCTGCTGATCATACGTCGCAATCGAATTGTCGCTCTTGAAGGCGCCGATGGTGTTGCCGGCGCGGGGATTGACGAAATCCGTGTCTAGCTTGACCTCTTGCCCCATATCTCGCGCGAATGCGCTTCTCTGCACCTCGGTTTTGTTCTGATAGAGAGTCCAGTCCCCTGAGCGCATAAAATCTCGCGTCCCGCTCCAGGCGGGCGCCTCAGGCACCCAGAAGTAGCTAGCCAGCCCTTTCACTTCCGGTCCCGTGCCGTGGCGACGATACGTGGCCTCCTTGATCAATCGGCAACGGGCGCCGGCCGCGTAGATTCCAATCTTGAAGCGTTCGCCCAGCGCATCGTTCATGACGCGGAAGTATTCCGCGACGTCGGCGTCCGAGTTAGCGCCCGTATCTTGATCCACGCCTATGTAGATCGCGCTGCCGTCGGGTTGCTGAATGATTTTCGCCCGTTCATGGCAGAACGCGGCGTCCTGAGCTGCTCGCAGCCCCGTGTAGCGATTGGCAGAGCGTCCATCGAATTGATAGACAATGGCGATTGAGAACCCATGCGCATGTAGCATGTCGCGCTCGCGGCACGTAATGTTCTTGCAATTGAGACCGGCATTGTTCTGATCAGAGTAGTACCGAAAGATCGTATCGATACCACCCTTCGCCAGAGTCTCAAGGAACTTCTCGTTGTGCAACGTGCAGGCATTGCGTCCATCGAGGTCTATCGGAATCTTCTTCCTATCCAGATACGGTCCGTTCGCCAAATCGATGACGTGGACACGGCTGGAGAAGCCTGCAGCAGCGTTCGACGTGGTCAACGCCGTGACGCCCGCAATGCCGCTAGCTGCTCCTGCCAGAAAGTCTCGGCGCGATAGTCCCCGCATGGCAACGCTCCCACGCAATGAGTAGCTGAATTGGAGGGCGATCAGCAATCAAAGTTTCAGCATGGAACACAACTTACAGCATCCTTGCGCCATGCGCCACCTGTCGCTGAGGGACGCAAGCAAGGATTGGCCTCTCACGAGGGTCGGGCGAGTGGCGGTCGGTTTTGGCCCGATCCGGGGCTACCCGCAACTGGACCGGCTTCATCCCTCTTTGGGGGTAAGCTGCCGTACAATCGAATGCGGTTAGACGCGGACAACACCGGGAGGGCAGAGCATCGAGCGTTCGAGTGCGGGTGAAGCCTGGTGTGTAGCCCCTTGACGCGCCAGGGTGGATTGCAAGGCGCCGTGTGGAAAACGTGGAGAGCAACGGAACCCACTGATGCGCAAAGGAAGGAATCGGCTAACTGGGTGTCAGGCAGGCACTTGGGCGGGGATTCGCCATGAACGTGGGACGCGTGATGGAATTTGCGCAGGCGGTGATGGACGCTGAGGCCAAGTACCAAGTGCAGATGCGGTTGCAGAAGCTCGATGAGCGACTCCAGCAGGTTGTCAATCAGCCGCAGGGTGGCCAGCAACAGACCGATGCGATGAACGGGCTTGTAGACTTGAAGAAGAGCCTGGACAGCATGATGAGCGAGTTAACGCCAGCACAGTGGGATTTCCTCATCGAACGTGGCGTGGCTCACATGTTCGGACCGAAACTGGGTAAGGAGATTGAGAGCCGGTTCTCGAGCAGCGGCGTCACGCCAGCAGTTGTGAAGAACTACGTCGGCGAAATGGCCGGACAACGGACCAAGGTGTTGGAGACTCTGAAAACGGTTCTGAACAGCCTTGGGGAACTCAACTTCAAGGCTCAGGTACTTCAACCTGGTCAGGCGGAGATCGGCTTCACCATTCCGAGAGAGCTGTTCGAGAACAGCCTCGGTGGATTGGCGGGCGAGTTCAAGACCATAGACAAGGTGATGAGCATCTTCTCAGAAGCCGTGACTGGGAAGCGCGGAACTGCGCGCGTAGGAGTCATCTCTTGCTCCGATCCGCTTCTACTGATTCCGACGACCGTGGCCGTGGCGGTTGCGGTCGGCAAAACGGTGACTTGGCTGTTAGACGTCTATGAGAGAACTCAGAAGATCCGTAAGCTGAAATCAGAGAGCAGGGAGGTCGGGATCAGTGATGGCGTTTTGAAGGAGTACCAAGCGCTGATCGAGAAGACGATCGACGAGGCAATTGAGAAGCGAATTGCGGAGCTGTTGCCCAAGGCGAGAAAGCCCCGGGAGGAAGAACTGTCCAACGGACTCGCGTGGGCTATGCGTGCTATTCTGGCGAGGATTGAGCGGGGAATGACCGTCGAGGTGCGGTTCCTGCCGCCTGCAGTAGCAGAGGAGACTGCGGAAGGTGAGCAGGCCGAAGTAGGAGCGGATGGTACACTGTTTCAAGAGCTTGCCGAAGTGCAGCAGGGGTTGCTGTTCCCGGTGAAAGTAGAGGGCGAACCCATCCTTAAGCTACCGCAGGCGGAACCCACAAAGGTGGGGGCGGAGAAGGGCGAGAGGAAACCGAGGAAACCACGAAAGAAGAAGGAAAACGGCCAAGGTGTTGCCGCGTCGCCATCGGCGCCTGCTGCACAGAATGGAGGTGGCGACCCATCCACTGGCGAGGGAGCCGCGCAGTAGTAGGATTGCGCACCAAGCCGCGTGCACGCGGTCGGTGTTGGCCCATCACGTCGCCGCCCCCATCTCCGCTCAAAGACCATTGCCGACATCCGATCCCTGCATCACGTGGTGCTGGCTTCGGCATATCGCTCATATGATAGCACAATCCAGCTCTCGAGAAACACATGAATGGCACACACCTTCCCACCCGGCATCCCGGACAGCCGAAGGCTGATCCGGGATCGTCACCAGGGAGAACGAGCATGCGGCGAAGATCCCGGCTCCTCGCGCTGGCGCGCTCCGGCCGGGATGCCGGGTGGGTGTACCCGTTTCCTCAAACACGCATGCCGGCGCAGCCGGTTGAAGAGCTATTCCCCCTTCCGCAACAGCTTGATCACGCCGGAGAAATCCATTCCGCCCAATCCGGCATTCGCCATCAGCTGATAGACCTGGGCGGCCTGGGCGCCGAGCGGGGAGGATGCGCGGGCCTGGGCGGCGGCTTCCCCGGCGAGGCGCAGATCCTTCAGCATCATCGCGGCCGTGAAGCCGGGCTTGTAGTCGCGATTGGCGGGCGAGGCCGGCACCGGACCCGGCACCGGACAATAGGAGGTGAGCGCCCAGCATTGGCCCGACGATCTCGACGAGATCTCGAACAGCTTCTCGGCCTCGAGCCCCAGCTGCTCGGCCAGCACGAAGGCCTCGCACACGCCGATCATGGGGATGCAGAGCACCAGGTTGTTGCAGATCTTGGCGGCCTGGCCATTGCCGGATCCGCCCGCGTGCACGACCGCCTTGCCCATGGC
>JANNSW010000652.1:0-1940 GCA_031403055.1 Hyphomicrobiaceae bacterium
GAGGCAGCCGATATCGCAACCATCGTCGCCGAGCGCGACGGCCGCATTGCCGCTCTCGAAGCCGAGGTGGCGAGGCTGGAGGCCGTTGCGCCGTAGCGGGCTGTCCGGAAGGCGGCATTCCGAGCAGGCCTTGCCGACGTCGAATGCCACACGGCATCGAGGCGCGTGATCCCATCAGCCGACGCCGGCCGTCGCTGAGCACTGCCCGCGCGGCTCCAACGGGCAGCAGATCATGGGAAGGTTTCGGCCGCCGGCCCAGTGACCTCGGCTGCGCCCGCGAGGAGGCGACATCCGAGGCCCCACACAGCGGCGGAACGTGACGTCAGGCCGCTGGCAGGACGAAGGGATTCGATTTCCAGCAGGATGTATGGCTTGATCGCTGCAAGCTCACTCAATTCGTTGCCAAGGGAGGCATTGGTGCCCGGACTTCGTCCTGACGTGGATCCTGACGGCCTGCAAGAATTCTCCGTCGTCTTCACCGACCGCTCGCTCAATCACATGTCGGCGAAGTTCCAGGCCGCGATGCGCGATATCTCCGCGACCCTGCGCGAGGTCTATCGGGCCGACGCCGTGGTGCTGGTGCCGGGCGGCGGCAGCTACGCGATGGAATCCGTCGCCCGCCAGTTCGCAACGGCGCGGCATGCCCTCATCGTCCGCAATGGCTGGTTCTCGTTCCGCTGGACCCAGATCCTCGAGATGGGCGGGTTTGCCGCGCGCACGACCGTGCTGATGGCCCGCCAGACCGGCAATCGCGGGCAATCACCCTATGCGCCGGCGCCGATCGACGAGGTGGTGGCGAAAATCCGCGAGGATCGGCCCGATGTCGTGTTCGCTCCCCATGTGGAGACCTCCTCGGGGCTGATCCTGCCGGACAGCTACATCACAGCCCTCGCCAAGGCTGCGCACGAGGTGGGAGCCTTGCTCGTGCTCGACTGCATCGCCTCGGGGGCGGTCTGGGTGGACATGGCCGCGACCGGCGTCGATGTCTTGATTTCCGCCCCGCAGAAGGGCTGGTCGGCGACCCCGTGCGCAGGCCTGGTGATGTTGTCGCAGCGTGCCGCCGACCGGCTCGAGCAGACGACGTCCAGCAGCTTCGCGATGGATCTGAAGAAATGGCGCTCGATCATGGCGGCCTACGAGGGTGGCGGATTTGCCTACCACGCGACCATGCCGACGGACGGGCTGCTCGGCCTGCGCAACGCCATGGAGGAAGCGAGAGCCTTCGGATTCGAGCAGCTGAAAGAAGCGCAGTGGTCGCTCGGCAACGGCGTCCGGGCGATGCTGGCGGCCAAGGGCGTGACGTCGGTTGCCGCAGAAGGTTTCGCTGCGCCGGGCGTCGTGGTCTCCTATACCGAAGACCCCGAGATCCAGAACGGCAAGAAGTTTCTCGCAGCCGGCATGCAGATCGCAGCCGGCGTGCCGCTGCAGGTTGGCGAGGGACCGCAGTTCCGGACCTTCCGGCTCGGCTTGTTCGGCCTCGACAAGCTGACGGACGTCGAAGGCACGATCGCCCGGCTGAAGGCGGTCGTCGACCGCGTGCTGTAGGGGGGCGGAGCGAAGTTGCTGCGGTAGCGGAGCTTGCGACGCGCCACCGTGTCCGCTTGGAATCATCGCGCGTCAGGAGGCGGCACGACGTCATGGGCTAGGGGCCATTTCTCCGATCAAACGGGCAGGTTGCGCACGTACGCGTATCGGCCGATATAAGTTGACGTTAGCGATTCGCTCCATCACTTTCCACGGTTGCCATGACAATGCCGGTGCGTCAGATTCAAGAAGTGTTCGTTCTTCAAGGTGTACCCAAGTACAACTTTGTGGAACCTACAGAATACACAGGCCTATTGGTTGCCCTCCGTACGCCCGGGCGGTGAGCTGGTCTTGCGCTCACCTCAAAGCCCGTTGCCTTTCAATCAGGTCATCGAAGGCCAATTGGATGCTACGGG
>JANNSW010000653.1:0-3974 GCA_031403055.1 Hyphomicrobiaceae bacterium
GGTCGACATCAAGACGACGCAACTCCTCCCCGCGGTGCTCGCCAAGCAGATCGCCAAGGAGGCGGGTGCCAAGGAAGCCTGGCTGGTCGATGCCGCCGGCTTCGTCACCGAGGGTGCTTCCAGCAATGCCTGGATCGTCACGCCCGAGCAGAAGCTGATCACCCGCCCCGCCGAATTCGGCATTTTGCGCGGCGTCACGCGCGGCGTGGTGATGCGGCTGGTCGAGAGCGCCGGGCTCACGGTCGAGGAGCGCGCCTTTACCGTCGCCGAGGCGCTCGCCGCCAAGGAAGCCTTCATCACCAGCGCCAGCAACTATCTGACGCCCGTCGTCCGCATCGACGGCAAACCTGTTGGAGGCGGCAAGCCCGGCGCGACGACACTGCGCCTGCGTGAGCTGTTCTTCACCATGGCTGAGCTGTCCTGAGCAGCCTGCGATCGCCGAAACGCGATCGTTCCAAAGTTTTGCACTGAGGATGGTGAATCCGCGCCGAACCTGTGGTACCAACACCGTCGGAAGTACGATCCTGCCCAAGCAAAAAGACGGAAACAACAACATGGCTTCCGAGCGGCCGCAGAGCCTGCAAGACACGTTCCTCAACCACGTACGCAAGCAGAAGACGCCGCTCACCATCTTTCTGGTGAACGGGGTGAAGCTCCAGGGGGTTGTCACCTGGTTCGACAATTTCTGCGTGCTGCTTCGCCGCGACGGGCATTCCCAGCTCGTCTACAAACATGCGATTTCCACCATCATGCCGGGAGCGCCCGTCAATCTCATGGACGGGGAAACTCCGGAGGGTTCAGGTCCTTGATCGACGAGGATGATCCGGAAGCCGTCGCCGCTCCCAAGGGACCACGCGGCGGCAAGCCGGCAACCGACTCCGCTCAGGCGCCGACGCGGGCGGCGGTCTACCTGCCCTATCGTCCACGGGTCGCCAAGCGCAATGCGGCGGCCCACGATGCCAGCATCCGTGCGCCGGCCGAACGGCTGGCCGAGGCGATCGGGCTGGCGGCGGCGATCGATCTCGATATCCGGGCCCAAGGGCTCATTCCGCTCGCGCGCATCCGTCCCGCGACGTTGATCGGCACCGGCAAGCTCGCCGAGTTGAAGGCGCTGATTGCCGAGCAGGAGATCGAGCTGGTGGTGATCGATTTCGCGCTCTCGCCCGGCCAGCAGCGTAATCTCGAAAAGGAGCTGAATGCCAAGGTGCTCGACCGCACCGGCCTGATCCTGGAGATTTTCGGGCGCCGCGCTCGCACCCGCGAAGGGCAATTGCAGGTCGAGCTGGCGCATCTGACCTGGCACAAGAGCCGGCTGGTGCGGACCTGGACCCATCTGGAGCGCCAGCGCGGCGGCTTCGGCTTCCTGGGAGGCCCCGGCGAGACCCAGATCGAGACCGACCGGCGGCTGATCGGCGACCGCATCGATGCGATCAAGAAGGAGCTGGAAAGCGTCGTGCGCACGCGCGAGCTGCATCGCGGTGGGCGCGAGCGCGTGCCATATCCTGTCGTTGCGCTGGTCGGCTACACCAATGCGGGCAAGTCGACCCTGTTCAACCGGGTGACGGGCGCTGGCGTGCTCGCCAAGGACATGCTGTTTGCAACCCTCGACCCGACCATGCGCGAGGTGAAGCTGCCGTCCGGGCGCCGGATCATGCTCTCGGATACGGTCGGCTTCATCTCCGATCTGCCGACGAGCCTGATCGCCGCCTTCCGCGCAACCTTGGAAGAGGTGATCGCCGCCGACGTGATCCTGCATGTGCGCGACATCGCCCACGCCGAGAGCGAGGCGCAGGCCAAGGACGTGGAGACGGTGCTGGCAGAGCTCGGTATCGACTTGGCAGCTGCGGAGACGCGAGTGATCGAGGTCTGGAACAAGTCCGATCTGATCGCACCCGAGCGCGGGGAGGAGATGGCCCATCTCGCCTCGCGACGCGATCCGCCGGCGATCCTGGCCTCCGCCATCACCGGGCAAGGCATCGACCCGCTGCTTGCCGAGATCGCTCGGCGTCTGCCGGGCGCAGGCGAGATCATCGACATCGCGCTCAGCTCCTCCCAGGGCAAGCTCGTGCATTGGCTCTATGACAAGGCCGAGGTCACCGCCCGCGTCGAACGAGACGACGGCTGGAGCGTGCTGACGGCCCGGCTCGACGCAGATCGCCGCGCCCAGCTCGATGCCCGCCTCGCCGAGATCGGAACGGAGCAGGGCCACGTCGTTGATGCCGGGAAGCCCAAACGTCGCCGCCGTGCGGTCGCCAAGGGCTGATCGTCGCCCATGCCCGCTTGCCAATTGGGGCCGAAGCCACCTATATGGGCGCCGTTGCCGAGCCATCGCGGCCCGCTCCCTTCGTCTATCGGTCAGGACACCAGATTTTCAATCTGGTAAGACGGGTTCGATTCCCGTAGGGAGCGCCAATAAAATCAAAGGTTGCGGCGCGATCCTCGGCAGCAAGCAATCCCTAGCCCACGCTAGTGTTCCGACTCATTCATTTGGCACCCCAAATGAATGGCCAGCCCACTAGCCAACTCTTTGTTGGTGTTCCCTCTTTCCATTCATTGATCCAGCTTCGCCGGAATCGAATGAATGGGACGGAACACGAGAGCGAGCGCTGGCGACATCAACATGCGCGGTCCGCGAGGATGCGGTGCCGCATTGACAGTCATCTGTGTCAGATATTGACTTTCGGGTCCTTGCGCCCCACGATGAGAGGGGAAGGACACCACGATCATGAGCATCCGTAGCTATAACCAACCCGTGTCGCCAACCGCGGCTACCGTCGACTGCGCCAGGAAGGCTCTCGACGAGCTCCACCGGCCAGGCACTCACTTTGCCCTGGTCGACGCCGTGACCGGCGCGGAGCTGGCCTTGAGCGAGCAGGTTCACGACCTGCTGCGCCAGATGCTCACCGGTCTTGCCCGCAACCGGCCGATCGCCATCGTGCCGCTCGATCACGAGCTGACCCCGAACCAGGCTGCCGACATGCTCAACGTGTCGCGCGGCTATGTCCTGCGCCGGATTGCAGCGGGCGAGCTGCCCGCTCGAATGGTCGGCACCCACCACCGCATTACACTCGACGACCTCCTGGCCTACAAGCAGCGCTCGGAAACCGAACGCGAGCAGGCGATGAATGAGCTGGTGGCGCTTGGCCAAGAGCTGGGACTCGATTGAACGGTGGCTATAGTCAGCGCCTTCATCGACGCCAATGTCTTCTACAGCATCGCGGCAACCGACCTGCTCGTGGAGATTGCAAAGGCCGATCTGTACCGGGCCCGCTGGTCGGAACGTGTTCACGATGAATGGACCTCTCACCTCCTGCGCAACCGCCCCGATCTCGACCCGAGCCGAATTGCACGGCGCCGGCGGGCCATGGACACCGCTGTTCCCGATGCCTGTGTGACCGGCTTCGAGGAGTTGCTCCTCACCTTGGCCCTCCCCGATCCCAAGGACCGGCACGTTCTTGCCGCCGCTATCACGGGCAAATGCACCGTGATCGTGACCTTCAATCAACGCGACTTTCCCCAAGCAAGCCTCGCGCCGCACGGGCTTGCGGCTGTCCATCCCGACCGGTTCCTGCTAAACCTGTTCGACAGCGACACGGAGGGTTTCCTCGCCTGCATTGCGGCCACACGAGCCCGCTTGCTCAACCCACCACACACCGTCGACAAGCACCTGGCGCGGCTGGCGCGCGTGGGTTTGCCACGTCTGGCCGCCGTTCTTGGTGGGCACAGGTCTGCGCTGTGATCTGCGCGCGAACCCCTTCGGTTCGCTACCGGTGCTCCCACGCCGCCGTCAGCCGGCAGAAATCCTCGACCGAGAGTTGCTCGGCCCTGAGCTCGGGCGCGATGCCGGCGGCGGCGAGCAGCGGCAACGGGTCGGGCAGGAGCTGGCGCAGGCTCGACCGCAGCATTTTGCGGCGCTGGCCGAAGGCGGCGGCCGTAACCCGCTCGAGGCTCGCCGGCCGGATCGGGAACGGCTC
>JANNSW010000654.1:0-19634 GCA_031403055.1 Hyphomicrobiaceae bacterium
CTGATCGACGAGGTGCGCCAGGTGGCGGCCAAGGGCTATCGCTCGCTGGTCACCACGCTCACGAAGCGCATGGCCGAGGATTTGACCGAGTACATGCACGAGCAGGGCATCCGCGTGCGCTACATGCACTCCGACGTGGAGACGCTGGAGCGGATCGAGATCATCCGCGACCTGCGGCTCGGCGCGTTCGACGTGCTGATCGGCATCAATCTCCTGCGCGAGGGTCTCGACATCCCGGAATGCGCCTTTGTCGGCATCCTCGATGCCGACAAGGAGGGTTTTTTGCGCTCGGAGACCTCGCTGATCCAGACCATCGGCCGCGCCGCCCGCAACGTCGATGGCCGCGTCATCCTCTATGCCGACAGGATGACGGGCAGCATGGAGCGCGCGATCGCCGAGACCAGCCGGCGGCGCGAGAAGCAGACGGCCTACAACACCGAGCACGGCATCACCCCGCAGTCGATCAAGCACAACATCGCCGACGTGATGTCGTCGGTCTACGAGCAGGACCACGTGACGGTCGACGCGGGGCTCGGCTTCGGCGAGGATGGCAAGGGCACGGCCGTCGGGCACAATCTGAAGGCCGTGATCGCCGACATGGAGAAGCGCATGAAGGCGGCGGCGGCAGACCTGGAGTTCGAGGAGGCGGCGCGCCTGCGCGACGAGCTGAAGCGTCTGCAGGCGGTCGAGTTGGCGATCGCGGAAGACCCGCTCGCGCGCCAGCAGGCGATCGAGGACAAGGCCGGGCGGTTCAAAGGCGCAGGCCGGGGGTCAGACCCCTTGGGCAAGGTCGCGCGCATGTCTTCCGGCGCCGGGGCCAAGGGGTCTGACCCCGCGCGTCCCCGCCTCAAGGACCCCGCCAGGTCTGGCGGCAGCTATGGCGAGAACATCCTGGGCGCCCACCGGCCGACGCTCGACGAGATGGGCCCGCACGGCTCGGTCTCGATCCCGCTCGGGCACGAGCAGGCCGCCCCCAAGCGGCCCGTGAAGACCATCGAGGTCATGGACGACGGCGAGGCGCCCAAGACCCGGCGCGGCCGGTCGAGGAAAACGGGCCGGCCGGGGGCTTGAGCAGAAGGGACCGAACGCCAATCCTTTCACAGCGCATGGCTTTCGTGCTATCGTTTGGGCATGAGCAAATTCGAAACGATCAAGGGCGCCGTCGCCGAGCTGTCGGCCGAGGAGCTGGCCCGACTTCGGGGCTGGATCGAGGAGTTGGAGGAACGGCGCTTCGACGAGCAGATCGAAAGGGATGAGAAGGCTGGTAAGCTCGATGGGCTCGCAGCGCGTGCGCTCGACAACTTGAAGGCCGGCCGAGTTCGCGATTTGTGAGCACGGACGTCGACAACCGATCACCAACCATGCGGCATCGCACAGACGCAGACTTCTGGCGGCTCTATGATAGTCTGCCGAATGATGTCAGAGAGCGGGCAGACAAGGCCTTCGCCCTGCTGAAGCAGAATCCGCGGCATCCCTCGCTGCACTTCAAGAAAGTCGGAGCGAAGTGGTCGGCACGTGTGGATCGGGTCCATCGTGCTCTGGCCATCGAGACGAATGACGGGCTGCTCTGGTTCTGGATCGGGTCGCACGATGAGTACATGCGTGAGATCAACAAGTAGACCCGGCGCTGAGCTCCGGTGTCTCCTACGGCGACAGGATCCTGGGCGCCCACAAGCCGACCCTCGACGAGATGGGCCCACACGGCTCCGTCTCGATCCCGCTCGGCGCCGGGAAGGCCGGGGGCTCGAGGGCAGAAATCTGTGCTCCCGACACCTCTTTTCGGCCACTTGACCCTGCGACCACCATCGCCGACAGTGCCACCCATGGACTACACCAAGATCATCACGATCGAGCCGGGCAAGCGCAGCGGCAAGCCGTGCATCCGCAGGATGCGCATTACGGTGTACGATGTGTTGGAGTACTTGGCGGGAGGCATGGCGGAGGACGAGATCCTCGCCGATTTTCCCGATCTGACGCGCGACGACATCCGTGCCTGCCTTGCGTTTGCGGCGGATAGCGAGCGGCGCATCGAGTAGAGCGGCCGGCAGGCCCACGTCAACCCTCACCCGCCCCGAACAGGTCCGGGGGATCGGCCTCTGAGGCGGGCGCAAGTTGGTCGGCGCCGATGCCGATCAGGCGGAAGCGCTGGCCGTCGGCCGCCCGCTCGATCAGCGGCCGGGCGGCTTCCATCAGCACGGCGGCGCGTTGGGTCGGATGGGCGAGGCGGCGGCTGCGCGACAGGATCCGGAAGTCCGACGTCTTCAGCTTGACGACGACGCTGCCGCCGGCCAGATCGTCCCGCACGAGGTTGGCGGCGACCCGTTCGGCGAGCCGGCCGGCGACCTCGAGCAGCTCGGGCCCCGAGCCCGTATCACGATCGAACGTGGTCTCGGCCGAGATGCTCTTGGTCGGCCGATCGGGCGTCACGGCGCGATCGTCCTCGCCGGCTGCGAACTGGGCGAGGCGGCGCCCGAACCGCCCATGCTGGATGACGAGCTGCATCTCGCTGGAGGCTTGCAGATCGCCGATGGTCGCGATGCCGGCCGCCTCCAGCCGCTGCGCGGTCGCGGCGCCGACCCCATGGATCTTGCCGACCGGCATTGGCGCCAGCACGCCACGTGCCTCGCTCCTGCCGATCACCGAGAAGCCGCGAGGCTTGCGCAGCTCGGACGCGAGCTTTGCCAGGAACTTGTTGGGGGCAAGGCCGATCGAGACGGTGATGCCGACGTCGCGCTCGATGCGCTGCGCGATCCGGGCGAGCAGGCGCGCGGCTGGCAGCTCGGCCTTGCGATGGCCGGGCGACAGGTCGAGATAGGCCTCGTCGAGCGAAACCGGCTCGACCATTTCGGTCGCGAGCGCGAATATCGTACGGATCTCTGCGCTGACCGCCTTGTATTTCGCCATGTCGGGCGTCAGCACGACGGCCTGGGGGCAGAGCTCCATTGCCTTCCACATCGGCATCGCCGAGCGCACGCCAAAGCGCCGCGCCACATAGCAGGCCGTGGTGACGACGCCGCGTCCACCCGCATGCCCGACGATCAACGGCAGCGCCGCGAGCTCTGGCCGGTCACGCTTCTCGACGGAGGCGTAGAATGCGTCGCAGTCGATGTGGCCGATCGCGAGGTCCCCGATCTCGGCATGGGCGAGCACGCGCGCCGAGCCGCAGGCCGGGCAGCCTGCCACCAGCAAGGGCACAAGGCCGCAGCAATCCCTGCAAAGCGTACCTGGCATCGGGCTCGTCCGCGGAGGTGAGGCGACAATCGAGTTCATGCTACAGCAAGATGGCTGGTTCGATCACCATCGCGCACGCCGCGGCCTCACGGCCGGGGGGAACGGTGATATGAGAAGGAGCCCATCGGCCGGATCGAAATTCAAGGCGACTAGTGGTCCAAATCCGACATTTGCATCCGCTAGTGTTCCGTCCCATTCATTCGATTCCGGCGAAGCTGGATCAATGAATGGAAAGAGGGAACACAAACAACGAATTGGCCAGTGGGTTGGCCATTCATTTGGGGTACCAAATGAATGAGTCAGAACACGAGCGGCCCACTCCCGAGCAAATGTCGGATTTATGAGGACCACTAGCAACTTTATGATTCTAGTGGAGTTTTTGAATTTGACATTTGAGCACGAGCCTCGCGGCAACCGGGACTCAAATGTCAAATTCGCTCAACTAGCGGCGCGATAGGTTGGCTGGCGGGGGAGGTTGCTCATGACCGACAATGATGGGTGCGTGCATTCCGATCGTCGCCAGCACCCGGGACCGATCGGCCGCTCGTGGCTGGCGATCGCGTTGCTGGCGGCGATCCTCGTTTTGCCGAGCGTGACGGAAGCCCAGATCATGGGCGGCCAGCCGGTCGACATCCGCGACGTGCCTTGGCAGGCTGCGCTGCGCATCACGCGGGGGGACCGCAGCTCGCTCTGTGGCGGCTCGCTGATACGGGCGAACTGGATTCTGACCGCGGCTCACTGCCTCTTGCCGCGCGTTGCCGCGGCCGATGTGCTCGCAAGGACCGGCTCGGATGACGTCGATGGTGGACGATGGTTGCCGATCGCGCGGATCGTCGTTCACGAGCGCTACGATCCAACGACATTCGAGGCTGACCTCGCCCTGGTCGAGCTGGCGGTTGCGACCGAAGGCACGCCCATCGCCTTGCCGGAAACCGATGCGCGAATTCAGGCGGGCACGCCTCTCATGGTCACCGGCTGGGGAGCGACCGCGGAGGGCGGCAAGAAATCCCGCACGCTGATGATGGCCGTGGTTCCCTACGTCGATACGCCGACCTGCAACGCACCCCAATCCCTCAACGGCCGCGTCCATGCCGGCATGCTGTGCGCGGGCGAGGTGTTTGGGGGTGTCGACGCATGCCAGGGCGATAGCGGTGGCCCCCTGGTCGAGCGCGGCCCCGCTCGCCCGACGCTGGTCGGTGTCGTCTCGTTCGGTGTCGGGTGTGGCCGCAAGCTCAAGTTCGGTGTCTATACCCGAGTGAGCGCGTTTCGTGACTGGATCGAACGCGTCATTGGGTCGGGCAAGGCATCGCCCTAGTGGTCTGACTCATTCATTTGGTACCCCAAATGAATGGCCAGCCCACTAGACAACTCTTTATTTGTGTTCCCTCTTTCCATTCATTGATCCAGCTTCGCCGGAATCGAATGAATGGGACGGAGCACTAGGAGCCTGAGCCACAAGCTCCTACACCAAAGCCGTCCTTCGCGGGAATGACGTGGGAGGATGAGTGGTGTGACTCGGTAAGGCTCGTGGGCGCAGCCCAGCGGCCGAGACCCGCGCTACGCCCAGATCTCCATCCGCAAGCCACGGGCATCGTGGGGAGGCAGGGCGGGGAAGCACTGTGCTGTACCGGCAAGGATGCGCAGCCCGCTCCAGGCACACGCACAGGCGTCGAGCAGATCGTCGGCTCCAGCACCCGGCGGCGGCGCGCGGTCAATCAGATCGCCACCGAAGCCAGCCGCCGCGAGCAGGTTGCGGCGCAAGTCGAGCCCGGGTGCGAAGGGCTGTGACCTCACCTTCTTGGGCGCGCCCAGCGCCTTGCCGCCATTCATCGCCCGGAAGGCGGCCTCGGGGTGGCATTCGCGCACACGCTGCTGCAGCTGCGGCGTCATCCGCCGATCGATCTCACGGATCTTGGGGAACAGGTTGAAGACCTGTTTGGAAACCTTGCGCGGCGGGTCGGACGAAGCGAGCGCGGCCGCGCAGGCACGCGGATAGTCGGCTGCCATCACCGCGGCTCGCGAGGGCACCGCGAACACCGCGGACTGGCGCCCGCCCAAGCCTGCGCGCGCCTCGATATCGCACCGCCTGCCCCCCGGACCACCTCGCTCGGGCAGGCCGATCGGCATATCGATCGCAATGATGTGTGGCG
The DNA here is from genome assembly GCA_031403055.1 of Hyphomicrobiaceae bacterium. GTDB lineage: Bacteria > Pseudomonadota > Alphaproteobacteria > Rhizobiales > Hyphomicrobiaceae > JANNSW01. The sequence continues at coordinate 5,382 of JANNSW010000654.1, forward strand.
CTTCGGGCAGCGCGAGCAGCGCCTCGAAGCTCGTGACCAGCTGCATCCGGCCCCGGTCCGGCGCACCAGCCTCGACCAGCACGGCGAGCCAACCAGACCTGCAGCCATCCACGCCCGCCACCCACATGGGCCTCAGCACCTGGATCGGAGCGTGCTGGAGCTGGGGCTCAGACCTCCTCCTCCTCGCCATCCTCGAGCGGATTGTCGATCAGATCGGCCACGTCGGAGCCGGCGTCCTCCTCCTCCTCGAGGAAGGTATCCTCTGCCTCGCCGTCGGCGATCTCCACGTCGGTCTCGATGTCGGCGAGCTCGTCCTCGACGGCGGCATCGGGCAATTCCTCGCCGTCGGCAACCGGGGCGGCGGCGGCAGCCTCCTTGGCGAGCAGCGCGGCCTTGCTCGCTTTCAGCGCCTGCTCCGCCAGCTCGGCGGCGGCATCGATCTCGGCTTGCTTGCTCGCGCCAGACTGCACGAACGCCGCATTGCAGACTGGGCAGGCAATGGGATCACGGTTGAGATCATAGAAGCGGCTTCCACAGGACTGGCACGATCGTTTGGTGCCGCGTGAAACTTTCTGAGACATGGCAAAGACCTCGCAAAGAAGAAATTCCGGCTCGAGTGATTGAGGGGTGCTTTGCACGAGCCATTGCCGCCTGTCAAAGCCAAAGCGCGGTGCCAGGTTGCAGGCGGCGCAGGCATCGGGGACGGCGTTGACAGGGCTGGCAACCCGCTGTTGATGTGTCCCCGGCAGTGGCACGCACGAAGGTCCGCCCAGACATCGATGGCGAGGCGAGCCGATGGAGGATGCCGCGGCATGATCATAGCGATCGACGGACCGGCAGCATCGGGCAAGGGCACGCTCGCCCGCCGCATCGCCGACCACTACGGCTACCATTTCCTCGATACCGGACTGCTCTACCGGGCGGTCGCACGCGACGTGCTCGGCGCCGGCCGCTCGCTCGACGACGAGGCAGCGGCGCTGGCGGCGGCCGAAGCGCTCGACCCGGCGACGTTCGAAGATCCCGCCCTCAGGGGTGGGGCGGCCGGGGAAGCGGCTTCCGTCGTCGCCCGCATCCCGGCGGTGCGCAAGGCGTTGCTCGCCTATCAGCGCAGCTTCTCCCAGCGTCCACCCGGCGCGGTGCTCGATGGTCGCGATATCGGCACCATCGTCTGCCCGCGGGCGGACGCCAAGCTCTACCTCACAGCCTCGGTCGAGGAGCGGGCCCGGCGACGAACAGCGGAGCTGGCCGATAGTCGCGCCGGCATCACCTATGAGGAGGTTCTCGCCCAGTTGAAGGCACGCGACCGCCGCGACGCCGAGCGCTCCATTGCCCCGCTCGCCCGCGCTCCCGACGCGCTCTTGCTTGACACGACACGATTGGATATAGAAAGCGCGTTCAGAACCGCCGTGGCTCTGATTGATCAATTGGCCAGTCGTTCAAGGCGCTCCCAGTCCTAGGGGCGCCTGCTTTGCATTGACGAAAGGCCTCATTGGCCAGGGTGCCCCTGGGTTCGCTGCCCAGATCACCCGGAGCTCCGGCACCGCCAACCCAGGCACTGGCTGGCATCTCGCCGTGGTGACCACCCTGCGGCCCGACCCTCGGGCACCGCATCGCGCATCATCATCTCGACGCCGACCGGTCCCGCAACCGCAGGTCGCGCCATTTCGGCGCTTAGAGGAGCATTGATGAGCGTTACAACAACCGGTGATGTCGGCAGGCAGTTCAATCCGTCGCGCGATGATTTCGCTGCACTGCTGGAAGAGAGCCTCCAGTCCGACCAGATGCATGAAGGCATGGTCATCAAGGGGACGATCGTCGCGATCGAGAAGGACCTCGCGGTCATCGATGTCGGCTTGAAGACCGAAGGTCGCGTGCCGTTGCGCGAGTTCAACATCGCGGGCAGGGATCCGGTCGGGATCGGCGACATCGTCGAGGTCTATCTGGAGCGGATCGAGAATGCGCTCGGCGAGGCCGTGCTGTCGCGCGACAAGGCCAAGCGCGAGGAAAGCTGGATGCGCCTCGAGGTGAAGTTCACCAAGAATGAGAAGGTCGAAGGCGTCATCTTCAACAAGGTGAAGGGCGGCTTCACGGTCGATCTCGACGGCGCCGTCGCGTTCCTGCCGGGCAGCCAGGTCGACATCCGCCCGATCCGGGACATCACTCCGCTGATGCACTCCCCGCAGCCCTTCCAGATCCTGAAAATGGACAAGCGGCGCGGCAACATCGTCGTTTCCCGGCGCTCGGTGCTCGAGGAGAGCCGCGCCGAGCAGCGGACCGAGATCGTGGCCAAGCTCGCCGAAGGCCAGGTGATCGACGGCGTCGTCAAGAACATCACCGACTATGGCGCCTTCATCGACCTCGGCGGCATCGACGGCCTGCTGCACGTCACCGACATGGCCTGGCGCCGTGTCAACCATCCCAGCGAGATCGTCAATGTCGGCGATACCGTGAAGGTGCAGATCATCCGCATCAATCCCGAGAGCCAGCGCATCAGCCTGGGCATGAAGCAGCTCGAGGCCGATCCATGGGCCGGCATCGCCGCCAAGTATCCGGTCACCAGCCGCTTCAAGGGCAAGGTCACGAACATTGCCGACTATGGTGCGTTCGTCGAGCTCGAGCCCGGTGTCGAAGGCCTGATCCATGTCTCCGAGATGAGCTGGACGAAAAAGAACATCCATCCCGGCAAGATCGTCGCCACCAGCCAGGAGGTCGATGTCCAGATCCTCGAGGTCGATCAGCAGAAGCGCCGGATCTCGCTCGGCCTGAAGCAAACCCAGGCCAATCCGTGGGATCAGTTCCTGACGCTGCACCCCAAGGGCTCGACGATCGAGGGCCAGGTGCGCAACATCACCGAGTTCGGCCTCTTCATCGGGCTCGATACCGGCATCGACGGCATGGTGCATCTGTCGGATCTCTCCTGGAACCGGCCGGGCGAGGAGATGATCAAGGACTTCAAGAAGGGCGATACGGTGCAGGCCGTGGTGCTCGACGTGGACGCCGAGAAGGAGCGCATCAGCCTGGGCATCAAGCAGGCCGATGGTGACCCATTCGAGACCGTTGCAGGCCTGAAGAAGGGCAGCCACGTCACCTGCGAGGTGATCGCGGTGCAGGACGGCGGCATCGAGGTCAAGCTCGCCGAGACCGATATGACCTCCTTCATCAAGCGCTCGGACCTGTCACGCGATCGCTCCGAGCAGCGGCCGGAGCGGTTTGCGGTCGGCAACAAGATCGACGCACTGGTGACCCAGGTCGACAAGACCGGCCGGCGCATCAACGTCTCGATCAAGGCACGCGAGATCTCCGAGGAGAAGGAGGCCGTCGCCGCCTACGGGTCGTCCGACTCGGGCGCTTCGCTCGGCGACATCCTGGGCGCGGCGTTGAAGCGCCGTGGCACGGAGGACACCGAGAAAGAGGAGGACTGAACGGCCGCGGCTACCGTTGGCGCCGTCCCGATCAGCCTGTAGAGAAAAGGGCCCGCGCTATCGAGGCGCGGGCCCTGCTGCTTCGATGGGGCAGCGGTGGCCGCAGGCGCAGGCATGAGCACTAGTGTTCTGACCCATTCATTTGGTACCCCAAATGAATGGCCAGCCCACTAGCCGACTCTTTGTTTGTGTTCCCTCTTTCCATTCATTGATCCAGCTTCGCCGGAATCGAATGAATGGGACGGAACACTTTGAGAACGAGGAACCGATGAGCACCGAGATCGAGACCCTGCTCGAGCGCCGCCGGCTGAAACGTCGCCTCTCGCTCTGGCGCATCCTGGCGCTCGCCGCGGCAGCCGCATGCGTGTTGGCGCTGGCAAGCCTGGCGGGGGGAGGCTCGGCGTTCGGGCCGGGCCCCCACATCGCGCGCATCGACATCACCGGCCTCATCACCGACGACCGGGCCAAGCTCGACCTCTTGAAGAAAGTGAAGGACGACAGCAACGTCGTGGCGATCCTGCTCGCGGTCGACAGCCCCGGCGGCACCACCACCGGAGGCGAGGCGATCTTTGGCGCCGTCACCGAGATCACCAAGGAAAAGCCAGTAGTCGCCGTCATGGGCACCATGGCAACGTCTGCCGCCTATATGATCAGCCTCGCCACCGACAGGGTGATCGCGCGCGGCAATACGATCACCGGCTCCGTCGGCGTGATCTTCCAGTTCCCCGAGGTCTCCGGGCTGCTCGATAAGCTGGGCGTCAAGATGCATGAGATCAAGAGCGGCGCGTTGAAGGCCAATCCATCCATGTTCCAGCCGCTCGACGAGCCTGGCCGGTTGCTGGCCGAGGAGCTCGTCCGGGAATCGCAGGTCTGGTTCCTCGACATCGTCAAGACCCGCCGCGGCATTGAGCCAGTGACCGTCACCGAGCTCGGCAGCGGCCGCATCTACACTGGCCGGCAGGCGCTGCAATTGAAGCTCGTCGACGAGATCGGCGGGGAGGCCGAGGCTATCGCCTGGCTGGTGAAGGAGAAGAGCATCGCCAAGGATCTCGCCGTGGTCGACTGGAAGCCGGTCGAGGCGGGCACGTTTGGAATGCTCGGCGTCACCAGTGGATCGATCGCCCGCTTGCTCGGCCTGGATCCCGCCTGGGCCAGAGGATATCCGCCCGCAGCGGCACTGATCGAGCGTCTGACCCTTGACGGACTTCTGTCCGTCTGGCACGGTTCAGAAAATTAGTCAGGCATAACAAAGACATGGTAGGGTGAGGGCCGGGGATGATCAAGTCGGAGTTGATCCAGCGCATCGCATTTGCCAATCAGCACCTTTTCCACAAGGACGTGGAGAAGATCATCAACGTCGTTTTCGACGAGATCATCGAGGCGCTGGCACGCGGCGACCGGGTCGAGCTGAGGGGATTCGGAGCTTTCACGGTGAAGCATCGGGCGCCGCGGCAGGGTCGCAATCCGCGGACCGGCACGACGGTCAAGGTCGACGAGAAATTCGTGCCGTTCTTCAAGACCGGCAAGGAGTTGCGCGAGCGGCTGAACCATCGCGCCGCGAACGGCAACGGCTCCCGCAAGCGGAAGCCCGCGCCAGCCAAGCCCCGGCTCGAGACCGGTTCTGGACGTATCAGGTAGGGAGCTCCTCCTTGTCCCGCGCTTTTTGGCTGATCATGGCGCTCGGCGCGACGCTGCTGATCGTCCCTTTCGGCGTCGCCAACCGGCATGCCGTGCCGATCACCTTCGATCCGGTGTCGCGGCTCGATTCGGTCTTTGCCTTCGATGTGCCGCTCTCGCTCATCCTGTTCGTGACGCTGATGGCGGGCATCGGGCTCGGCGGCTTCACGACCTGGCTGACACAAGGGCGCTGGCGCCGGACCGCACGGCTGCGCACGCGGGAATCCTACCGCTGGAAGAGCGAGGCCGACCGGCTCGCCAGAGAGCGTGACGAGCGCGTGGTGGGCAGCACCATGAGCGATCGCAACGCTGCCTGACCTGCGGTCGCAGCCCCGCCAGTGCGGCATTGCCCTCGAAGCGCCGCTTTGTCGGGGGCAGGGTTATGCTCGGTCGGCGCTCAACGCCGATCGCCCGACCGGTACACCGCCATCGAGCGAGGGACACTGTTTGATGGCCGAGGTCTTCGCCGATCATTTGCTTGGCGTGCCGAAGTCGCAAGAGCTCGGCCGGACGCTCGAGCGTGCCTTCATCTATGCCGAGGAGCAGGGCCACGCCGAGGTGCTGCTCGACCATCTGCTGTTGGCCTTGACCGAGGATCGCGATGCCGCATCGGTGATTGCCGCGAGCGCGGTCGACCTCAATCGCCTGCGCAACGATGTGGCAGGCTTCGTCAGCCGCAATTCCGATCGTCTTCCCCCCAATGCGAATGCGGCGCCGCTTCCCTCGGAAGAGCTGTTGCGCGTGATCGATGCGGCGGCTGCGGCAGCAAGTCAGTCGCACCGTGCGGAAATCAATGGCGCCATGGTGCTCGCCGCCTTGATCGGGGAGGGGCAGAGCCCGGCCGCCAAGCTGTTGCGCAGCCATGGATTGACCTTCGAGGAGGCCGTCCGCACGCTGCAGCGGCGACCGGCGCCGGCGGGAGCACGCCAACAGCCGGCGGCGCGCGCGGCCCCGTCCCGCCCGCGTGCCATCGGCCATGCGCCACCGCCCCGGATCGATGCCCGGCCCGAGCAGCTCGATTGGGCGCAGCACCAGGCGCCACCTCCGGCAATGAAGCGTGGCCGCCCGATCCCCAAGCCCGCCCTGGAAGAAGCCGCTGTCGAGCGGCAGGTCCCTCGACCGGCACGGCCTGCGCGTCCGCCAGCTTCCTCCCGCGGACCCTCACCCGACCAGCCATCCCGGGAGCGTGCCCAGGTCACACGCCGGCCGGGGCGATCCGGGGGAGCGCGACGGGAGGCCGTCGAGCGCGGCATGCTTGCGCAGAACATCCCGCGCCGGATGACGGCCGGACGCCCGGTCGCAATCGAGGTTCGCGTGGCACGCCGCGACGTGGAGGGTCTGACCGAGGGCATGCGCGGCCCAGGAGCACCAGCCGCGCACGAGATTTTCGTGACCAAGGCCATGTCTGTGCGGCTCAGGGCCCCGGAGGGCGGGTTCACGATCGAATCGGCTTCCCCCGAGACGCAGTGGATCGACAACGAGCTGGGTCTCTACGATGAGGATTTTGCGAGCTGGCACTGGAGCGCAACGCCCAAGAAGAGCGGCAGGGCATCGCTGCAGATCATCGTCTCGGCTCGCAGCGTCGCCGCCGACGGCATCACCGCCGAGACCGCACTGCCCGAGCAGACTGTCGAGGTAGTGATCGGGATCGACTATGGTCGAGCGATCAAGCGCATCGGCTTCTGGGCACTGACAATGCTCGCCGGGGGCGTGCTGGGCGCGCTTGGCGAAGGCGTCATCAGACGCCTGCTGTGAGCCAGCCTCCGCTCGGCCTCGGGCTCCCAGTGTTCATTCAGAATGCGTTGCCTGCGTAGGGCGTCAGCCGGCAGGTGACACCAGCTGCCTCCAGCTTTGCGCACAGCGTCCTCGCGGCAGCCGCCGTGGCGAACGGTCCTGTCACCAGGCGATAGTCCTGGCTGTCGGCACCGGCCAATTGTGTCACGGCTTTCATTCCGCCAAGCAGCTCCACATGCCGCTCGGCGAGCAGCCCCCAGCTGACTTGCAGGGCCTCTGGCGACGTCGAGCGGGCAATCTCGAGCCCGAACGTCTTGCTGGCGGCGGGCTTGCGTTCAGGTAGCGCGGCGATCTGCGAACCCCAATCGGCCTTTTGGTCCGCATTGTCGGCCTTGGTGCCGTCGCTGACCGCCTCCTTGAAGGCATTGAGCAGATCTGGCCCCGCGGCCTGGTCGGCCGGGGCTTTCAGCGTACCGGTCTCCCCGACCTCGGCGTCCTCTATTGCTGCCGGCTTGGTCGCGGCGGCAGCGGCCTTTGCGCCTTTTGCCGGGACCACGATGCTGGGCTCATCGACAGGCAGGCTGACGCTCGCCTGCGCACCCGCGGAAGCAACCTCGGCAACATCGGCCTTGACCGCCGACAGCTCCGCGCTCAATCTTTCGACCTGCCGTGCGAGCTCATCGCCCTCGATCCGGCTTTGCGCCAGCAGGGCCCGCAGGTCCGTGGATGCCTCGGCAGCCTCGCTCGAGACGGAAATCCTGATGGCCTCGGGAGCGAGCGCAAGCGCCCCCAGATAGGCCGTCGCTCCGGCGGCCAGCACGACCCAGGCCCCCACATAGATCGGCCCCCAGATCGAGCGCGATGGGGTGTCAGCGAGAAAAGCGGGGTGCATGGGCATGTCCTCGTGCGGCATGGGCGGCGTCTCTCGAATGTGAGATGCGGTTTCGCTCGCCGGGCGGCGGACAACTGACTTTTAGCCCCTCCGGATTGACGCATTGCTGACTGAGTCCCTGGATTCGATCAATACCCTCCATGCGAAATGCCTGTCGCCGGCCTGTTGATGACCCTGAAACCGTGAGGTTTGGCCATCGAAGTAGTTGCTCCATTGCCACGCCGGTCAGGTTTGCGGACGTCGGGCGCCGACTGGCTCACGTTGAGGGTGCCTGCACCTGAGCGAAGTCTGTGGCGCAACAGCAACACAACGGATGCCATGACGGCTCACCCCATTGCGCGGCACCAGTCGCGCTGCGATAAGAGAGTGAGTTCGGGATGGATCGCAGCGAGCCTGCACGTGGTCCCAAACAGCGAATTCGTGGTTCTTGGGGGGGGGAAGTCCGGGCTTGTGCTTCGCAGCACGCCTGGGCTCCACTGAGAAGGTCGGTCCGGCTCGTCCGGGCCGGCCTCTTTTTTTGACCAACACCCAGGCTTGCATCCTGACGCACGAACCGCAACAGTAGGCTCCGTCACGGGCCACCAGAGGCTTTGGCCCACGGTCTCTTGGCCGTCATGGTTCTGCAACAGGAATCATGTTTGTTACCGCCTAGTCGAATCGAGGCCCGCTGGTCAGGCGTACGGGCAGAGGCAGAGAGGTCCGATGCACGAGATCGATCAACCCGCGAGCAGGACCTACCGGACCTTGTTCCTCTCGGACATCCATCTCGGTACGCGGGCCTGTCAGGCGGAGCTGCTGCTCGATTTCCTGCGTCACTGCGACGCGGACACGATCTATCTGGTCGGGGACATCGTCGATTTCTGGCAAATCAGGCGCAGCGCTCACTGGCCCCAAACCCACAACGACGTATTGCAGAAACTCCTGCGCAAAGTGCGCAAGGGGGCGCGGATCATCTATCTGCCGGGCAATCACGACGAGGGCCTGCGCGCCTATTGCGGCGCCCGGTTCGGCGGCATCGAAATCGTCGATCAGGTGGTGCACGTGACCGCCGACGGACGGCGCATGCTCGTCATCCACGGCGACCAGTTCGACGTCGTCGTGCGCTATGCCAAGTGGCTCGCCGTCCTGGGCGACTGGGCCTATGTGCTTGCGCTCGGCGCCAATACGCATCTGAATTTCCTGCGCCGCAGAGCAGGGCTCAAGTACTGGTCGCTGTCCGCCTATCTGAAGCAACGGGTCAAGCAGGCCGTGAGCTACATCGGCGACTTCGAGAACGCGCTTGTCGACACCGCTCGCAAGCGTGGCACGACAGGGGTAATCTGCGGTCATATCCATCATGCCGCCATGCGCGATGTGGACGGATTGCTCTACGTCAACCTTGGCGACTGGGTCGAAAGCGCAACAGCCGTCGGCGAGAGGGAGGACGGGAGCTTCGAGATCATCCGCTGGCTGGACGTGATCGAGCAGCGCCAGGCAGCGGCGCACCCGGCCCGGCCGTTGCAGGTGGCGGCCTGACGAGACGCTTTCGCCGGCCCGAGGGCAAAACCGGAGCAGGACCCGACCAAATGCGGATCATCATTGCCACCGACGCGTGGCGACCGCAGGTGAACGGAGTGGTCCGCACCTACGAGCGAATGATCGAGGAAGCGGACGCGCTCGGTGTCGAGATCATCGCGTTGACGCCCGAAGGCCTGCCGACGTTTCCGCTGCCGACCTATCCCGAGATCCAGCTCGCCCTGATCGGCAGGCGGCATGCGGCGCGCCAGATCGCAGCTTGTGCGGCCGATTTCGTCCATGTCGCGACGGAAGGCACCATAGGTTTTGCCGTCCGCGCCCATTGCATGCGGGAACGCCGGCCGTTCACGACGAGCTACCACACCCGGCTCCCGGACTATCTGGCCGCACGGCTGCCGGTTCCGCTGTCGGTCGGCTACCGTCTGCAGCGCTGGTTCCACAATGCGGGCGCCGGCATGTTCGTCGCCACGTCATCGCTCGCGACCGAGCTCGAGGCAAGCGGCTTCAACAATTGCATCCGCTGGACGAGAGGGGTCGATACCGAGTTGTTCCGGCCGCGCGACATCCGCCTGTTCGGGGCGGGACCGGTGTTCCTCTACGCCGGGCGCGTCGCGATCGAGAAAAACCTGGAGGGCTTCCTGCGGCTCGACCTGCCGGGCAAAAAGGTCGTCGTCGGCGGCGGTCCCCAACTCGGCGAGCTGCAGCTGCGCTACCCGGAGGTCGTGTTCACGGGAGCCCGCTTCGGGGAGGACCTCGCCCGCCATTTCGCCTCCGCCGACGTATTCGTGTTCCCGAGCCGCACCGACACGTTCGGCATCGTGATGCTCGAAGCCATGGCGTCCGGCGTGCCCGTTGCCGCCTTCCCAGTGACGGGACCGCGCGACGTGGTGGTGGAGGGCCGCTCGGGAACGCTCGATGCCGATCTCGGCAAGGCGGCCATGCGTGCGCTCGACCTCGACCGGGCGTCGGTGCGGGCGCACGCGCTCGGCTATTCCTGGAGAGCGACGGCGGAAGCCTTCATCCAAGGCATCGTGGCGTCAAACGCCCACGCCGGTCACCGCCCGGCATCGGCCTCGAGCTGGCTCGAGAACCGCGCCGGATGCGATGCTGCCTGAGCCTTGCGCGACGGGCTCGAAAATCGCCAGTCCTCGAACACGCAATCGCCGCCCGCGGGGGGACGCGGGCGGCGACGGCGATTGCGTGCAGAGTGGAGGAGGTTCAATACTAATCAGATGGGAGCCCGATCCGGCTTTGCAAGGCCTCTCGTGACGGGACGACGATCCAGGAGGCAGTAGCCTTGCGCATACCGACGCATACCGACATCGAGGATGCCGCGCGCCGCATCCAGGGGCAAGCCACCAGGACGCCGCTGCTCGCGAGCCATGCCCTCGACCGCGCGACCGGCGGGCGCATCCTCTTGAAGGCCGAGACATTGCAGCGGGTCGGCGCGTTCAAGTTCCGCGGCGCCTACAACAAGATCTCGCAGGTCGATCGGGCGGAATTCCCCGGCGGCGTCGTCGCCTGCTCGTCGGGCAACCACGCCCAAGGGGTCGCGGAAGCCGCTCGCCTGATGGGCTTCAAGGCTGCGATCGTGATGCCGTCGGACGCTCCCCCGATCAAGATCGAGCGGACGCGCTCGAGTGGCGCCGAGATCATTCTCTACGATCGCGAGCGCGAGGATCGCGAGGCTATCTCGATCGAGCTCGCGGCCAATCGCAAAGCGGCCATGGTGCATCCATTCGACGATCCCGACATCATCGCCGGACAAGGCACGGCGGGGCTCGAGCTGATGCGCCAGGCGTTCGCAATCAACCGGCGCCTCGACGCCGTTGTCGCGCCCTGCTCGGGGGGCGGCCTCGTGACGGGCATCTCGATCGCCGTCAAGCACGTCAGCCCGCAGACAGAGGTCTGGGCGGCCGAGCCTGCCGGCTTCGACGATCTCGCGCGCTCGCTGAAATCGGGCAAGCGCGAGCGCAATCCGAAGGCCTCGGGCTCGATCTGCGACGCGCTGCTGGCGCAGACGCCCGGCGAGCTCACATTCGCGATCGCCAGGCAAAACCTCGCCGGTAGCATTGCCGTCGACGACGAGGCGGTGCGCCGTGCCATGCGCTTTGCCTTCGCGGAATTGAAGCTTGCCGTCGAGCCGGGCGGCGCAATTGGATTGGCAGCTGTGCTCGAGGGTTTGATCGAGGCGAAGGGACGGACGATCGCGGTGGTGCTTTCGGGCGGCAATGTCGATCCACGACAGTTCGCGGGTATCATCGGGTGAGCGCGAACGCGGGTCTGCGATGACCGGCCCCGATCTCGGCGCGCGCTCCTATGGGCGGCGCGTCGCGCTCTTCTATGCTGCGAGCTTCGTCACGATCGGATTGCACATGCCGTTCTTTCCGGTGGTGCTTGCGGGACGCGGGTTGAGCGAAGCCCAGATCGGCCTCGTACTGGCGGCACCCCTGTTCGTGCGCATCCCCATCTCACCGACGGTTGCCTACCTCGCTGATCGGTCGGGCAACCATGCCCGGGTGCTGGTCGCGCTTTCGCTGGGCACCTGCCTCAGCTTCTCGGCATTCCTATTGGTCCAAGGATTCGCGGGAGCTCTGGCAGCCGCGTGCTTGCTCGCCCTGTTCTGGGTGACGGTGATGCCGCTCGCGGAAGCCATCGCGCTCGCAGGCGTTCGCCAGCATGGCCTCGACTATGGCCGGATGCGGGTATGGGGCTCGCTGGCGTTCATCGGGGCGAACGTGATCGGCGGGCAAGCCGTTGGCTTTGCGGGGCCCGAGGCCGCACTCTGGTTGATGATCGCGGCGGCGGCGATCGCATGCGCGGCTGCCAGCCAGATGCCCAGGCCCGCCGGCGGGGACACCGACAGGAAGAGTGCCTTGCCGCGGCCGTCGGAAGCCGGCGCGCTGCTCAAGTCACGACCGTTCGTGCTGCTCATCGCCGCAACCAGCTGCATCAACGGCTCGCACGCCATCATGTACACCTTCGGCTCGCTGCACTGGCAGTCGCAGGGCATATCGCCCGCGACGATCGGGGCGCTGTGGGCGGTCGGAGTGGCCGCCGAGGTTGCTCTCTTCGCGGTGGCCGGGCGACTGCTCACGCAGGTCGCGCCGGCAACCCTTCTCATCGTCTCGGCCAGTGCGGCCCTGCTGCGTTGGACCTTGACTGCCCTCGATCCCCCGCTCGCATTCCTATTCCCGATCCAGGCGCTGCATGGTCTGTCGTTTGGCGCCATGCATCTGGGCACGATGCAGATGATCGTGCGGATCGTGCCCGAGCGGCTTGCCGGCACCGCGCAGGGGCTCTACTCGGCAACGACGGTCGGCATCGCCATGGGCACACTCATGGCGGCTTCCGGCCTCCTCTATGCGGCGCTTGCAGGCCACGCCTATCTGGTGATGGCGGGGCTGGCGGGGCTTGGGCTGGTAGCGGCGCTGCTGCTCGGGCGTGAGCAAGGCGAGCGTGGCGGTCCATGAAACGTCGTTAGGAATGATCTGGTGATCCCGACGGAGCGCCTCGTTTGCGGTTGAGTTGAGTATCCATTGCGAGCATTATGGACTTGGTCGCTGGATCAATGGGAGGAAACCGACATGAAGCGATTGCTCACGGCCTTGCTGGTGGCGATGCTGGCACTCTCGGGGGCGGGCGATGCCCTGGCGAAAAAGCGCAACAACACGGCGCGAAACATCGCCATCGGCGTCGCGGCTGCAGCGGCAACCATTATCCTGCTCAACGAAGCATCGAAGTCCAAGAGCAGCAAGTCGCGGGTCGGCTGCCCGAGCGGGGCTCCCTATTGGTACGGCGGCGCCTGCCACAAATACCGGGATTGCCCCGGCGACAGCATTCGCAACTCCAAGGGCAAGTGCGTCAAGGAAGACGAGCCGAGCGAATCCAACGCGACCATCATCCGCAAATGCAATTACTACCTGAGCAAATGCCAGAACGGCTTCAAATGGGCCTGCCCGAAGGCGGCCGACTATTGCGACCGCGGCTGATGTCGAAAACCCTTGCTGGCCGGTCCGGCCCGGCCAGCAGGCCAGCATTTCAAAGCCCGTAGTCCTTCGCCAGCTTCGGGTCCCTGGCCGCGACCAGCCTCGCCAGGTCGAGGATCACCTTCGCCTGCTTCCAGGTGGCATCGTCCTGCATCCGGCCGTCGATCATGACGGCACCCGACCCGTCGGGCATGGCCTCGAGGATGCGCCGCGCGAAGGCGACCTCCTGCCGGTCGGGCGAGAACACGCGCTTGGCGATCTCGATTTGCGAAGGGTGCAGCGTCCAGGCGCCCAGGCACCCCTGCAGATAGGCGTTGCGGAATTGGGACTCGCAGGCGGCCGCATCGGAGAAATCTCCAAACGGGCCGTAGAAGGCTTTGAGGCCGTGCGTCATGCAGGCGTCCACCATCCGTGCAACCGTGTAATGCCAGAGGTCCTGCTGGAAGAACACCCTCGGGGTGCCGGGCGCGCCTGCGTCGGCCAACACCCCATAGCCGGGATGCCCGCCGCCGACCCGCGTCGTCTTCATGCCGCGCGAGGCCGCGAGATCGGCTGGCCCCAGGCTCATGCCATGCATGCGCGGCGAGGCGCCCGCGATCGCGTTGACGTTAGCGACACCCTCGGCCGTCTCCAGGATCGCGTGGATCTGGATGGGGCGCCTTAGGCCGGCGCGAGCTTCGAGCTGGGCGAGCAGCTGGTCGAGGTAGGCGATGTCCCACGGCCCCTCGACCTTGGGCAGCATCACCACGTCGAGCTTGCCCCCGACCGCCGGCACGATCTCCAACAGGTCGTCGAGCACCCAAGGCGAGTTCAACGCATTGATGCGGGTCCACAGGCCGGTTGAGCCGAAATCGGTCGCCTGTGCCATGGCGATGAAGCCACGCCGCGCCGCCTCCTTCTGGTCGGCGGGGATCGCATCCTCCAGATTGCCGCAGACGACGTCGACCTGGGCCGCGACCTCGCCGATTTTCGCGCGGATCTTGTCGATGTGCGGCGGCACGAAATGCAGCATCCGCTCGAGCCG
>JANNSW010000655.1:0-19993 GCA_031403055.1 Hyphomicrobiaceae bacterium
CACGCTCGCCGGGCTCGGCTGGGCGGCGCGCCATGGCGTCGGGCCGGGACGGGCGAGATCGTAGTCCAGTCGCCGATCAGGCGGCGAACCGTGGCGTCCGCCGCTCCTCACCGTAGGCGCCATAGCTGCCGTCGGCTTCGAGCAGCGCCGGATCGATGCCGTTGACGACGATGCCGGCGATCTTATCGGCATTGGCTTCGAGATTCTTCAGTGCGCGACGCGCCAGCGGTATCGGCGTCTTGCCCAGGCGATAGACGAACAGGATCTGGTCGGCGAGGTCGGCGAGGATGCGGGCGTCGACGACGGGCATCACCGGCGGGCAGTCGAGCACGATCACGTCGAACTCGGGCCGCAGCTCCGCGAGGATGCGGGCCATTGCAGGCGACGCCAGCAGCTCGGCCGCCGCCACCGCCGGCGCACCCTCGCTCGAAGCGGGAAGGAAATGCAGGCCGGTCGCGGCCTCCCGCACGATGTCGTGGCGAACGCTCGAGCGCGCGAGCAGGCACTCGAACAGGCCGCGCGGCGCGTCCGGCATGAAGCTGCGGGTCAGCATCGCCTTGCGCAGATCGCAGTCGACCAGCAGGGTCTTCAGGCCCGACAGCGCATAGTGGTGGGCGAGGTTGGAGGCAACGACCGTCTTGCCCTCGCCCGGCATCGCGGAGACGACCAGCACCACGTCGGCGCCGCGCTCCGGGCGCCGCTCGTCGAGCGCGACGCGGATGCTGCGCACGGATTCGGCAAAGCCCGACTGTGGCTCGACCAGGATGCGGCGGATCTGGCTGAGGCCGCCCGCCTCCAGGTCATGGGGACTGCACGTTGCGGCCGGAATCGAGGCGAGGTGGCGAAGCTCGAGCTCACGCTCCAGCTTCTCCGGCTTGAAGAAGCTCGGATGCATCAACTCGAGCAGCACGGTCAGGGCGAGGCCCAGCACGAGGCCGGCGGCTCCCCCGATCGCGATGATGCGCGTCCGCTTGGGGCCACTCGGGCTGATGGGTACGACGGCGGGAGTGACAATGCGTGATTCCGCGAGTTGGAAGCTCTCCTGCTGGCGGGTTTCCTCGATGCGCTTGCGGAACGATTCGTAGATCTCTCGCGCCGCTGTGGCCTCGCGTTGCAGCTCCTGCAGCTGCACCGTGGCCTGACCGACATCGCCCGCCGTCGCCCTGAGGCCTTCCATGCTCTGGCTCAGCGAGTCCTCGCGACCGAGGGCAACCTGATACTCGTTCTCCAGATTGGTGACGATGCGCTTGATCTCGTTTGCGAGCTGGACGCGCGCCGACTTCAGGTCTGCTTCCGCCTTCTGCATGTTGGGGTGGCGCTTGCCGTATCGGGTCGATAGCTCGGCGACCGAGCCAGCCGACTTGGCGAGCTCGTCCTTCAAATGGCCGATGGTCAGGCTGTTCAGCACATCGCTCACGTTCTCGTAGCCATCGCCCGCTTGCGAGAGTGTCCGGGCCTGGGCGAACTTTGCCTTGGCGCTCGCCGTCTCGGCGCGTGCGAGAATCAGCTGCTCCATGGCACGCGCCAGCTCTTTGTCGTCGAGCGAGTAGCCTTCGGTGTCGACGATGTGGTTCTTGGCCTTGAACTCCGCGACGACGCGCTCGGCGTCGAACACCCGCTCCTTCAACTCGCCGATCCGGCGCTCCAGCCAATTGCTCGCCAACTCGGCCGTCTTGATCCGGGAATCCACCTGCTCGGCGATGTAGGCTCGAGCCATCGCATTGGCGATGCGGGCGGCCTGCCTCGCGTCGCGCGATTCGAACCCGACCTCGATCAGGTAGGTGTTGCGGACGCGGCTTGCGCTCAAGCGGGCCATGAACGCCGAGAGCACGTTGGAGTCGCTTGCGCCCGGCAGGATCGCCGCGGCACGCTTGGCCGGCGGGTCGCCTTCCTGGCCGGTCTTGGCCCTGCGCGGCAGCGCCTGCTGGAACAGGCTCAGAAGCCCACCGCCACCCGACAGCTCGGGATCCTCACCCAGGCCGAGCTCGTCGATCACCCGCCCGGCGATCGCGGCTGAGCGGGCGATCTCGACCTCGCTCTCGATCGCAGGCGTATCGGTTTTCATCCGGTCGACCACCTGCTCCATCTCGACCACGTTCTTGGCGCGCGAGTCGATCAGGACGGTGGCGGTTGCCTCGTAGACAGGTGCCAGGGAGTAGGCGTAGGCGGCGGCGATGCCGGCAGCAAGCAACGTCAGCCCGGCCAGCAGTCGCGCGCGCCTGGCAACGATGACCAGCATCTCGCCGATACTAGGCAAAGTCGAGGACCCGCCATCGCTCTCGTCCTCGTCGTCGGTGTCTCTGCGGCTCATGATCGCTTGCTCTAGAAATGAACCTTGACGCCAGCCGTGTAGCGGTTGTCGTCGGAATCGAACCGGTCCTCGCTCGAATCCCGCTCCTGATGCTCGTAAGCAATGGTAAACAACACGTTCTCTCCGAGCTCGTATTCCAGCGATGCGCGGCCCCAGTAAACGTCGTCCACACGCTCGAGCCCGAGAAACTCCTGCCCGGTGACCGCCAGATCGAGTGCGACGTTCACCTGGCGTCCGAGCTCCTGCTCGAGGCGTGCGCCGATGACGGTGTCGAGCCTTCCCTCCGCCGCGGCGAGCGAGGATTCGGCAAGCTCCTGGGAGGCCGAAAGCTTGACGGTCGTCATCTCGGTCGGCACCCACTGCAGCTCGGCACTCCAGAGATAGGCGCCGAAGTCCGAGCGTATGCTCTCATCGTAAACCTTGTATGCATAACCCGCCGACAGGGTCAGCATGACCAACGGCGTCAGCTCGAGCTGGACCCCGGCCCGCGCCTTGTGGATCAGCGCATCGCGATCGCTCTCATCGGGGACGAGGTGATCCTCACGCTCGGTTCTGAGCCCGAGGTAGGTGGTGGCCGCGGGTGAGAAGCGGTAGTCGAGGCGGGCGAAGGCGCCGAGCCGCTCGACATCACGGTAGTCCTGGTCGATGGTTGCGCCCGCGTAGTCGTGGACGTCGTCGTAGTCGTTGCGCGCGGCATCGACGCCGAAGGTCGCGGCGAGCTTGCCGATGTCATGGACGTAGGCGAGCCGCAGATGGCTCGCCCAAACCGGCACCGCTTCGGCCGCATCGGTCAGACCCTCGGCGGTGAGCTTCTCCTCATGCCGCAGTGCCGTCTCGAGCTCGCCACCCAACGCATTGCCATGATCGATGTCGATGCGGAAGCTCGCGTGCGCGAGGCCATCCTCGTAGTCCTGGTCGGAATGCTCGGCGAAGCTGACGATGCGGCCAGAGAATATCACGTCGAGCATATGACGCGGCAGATCCGAGCGGAAGGTCACGCCGGCGCCGAGCTGCGTGCGCCAGTCGCTGCCGCGCTCGCCGTTCTCGTCCTTGACATTGTCGTCGAAGGTCGACTGCAGGTCGGCCCAGGGATAGATCAGATAGTTCCCGGCCCGCAGTCCATCCTCGGCATTGTTGGGGACGGTCGGAGAATTGGCCTGGGTCCGGTAGGTCCGGTTCGCCGACATGCCGAACTCGTCGCTGGCGATGGCCGCACCGCCGGCAAGCTGCAGCGCTATCGCACTTGCGAGCCCAAGCATTTGCGCCACACGGCTTCGGGCGCGTGCCTGCAGGGTCTGGCGCCTCGACATCAGAAGAAGCGCTCCGGCACCTGGATGTTGTCACCGGGCAGCACCGGGATCGGCGCGTCGAGCGCGATGGCCTCGGCCTCGGCCCCGCCTTCGCGCCGCAGGTAGACGAAGGTCTGGTCGGCCCGATAGCTGTAGCCACCGGCCATGGCGATGGCGTCGGCGATGGTCAGCCCGTTCTTGAAGGTGAGCTCGCCCCCGCCCTTGACCTCGCCGTGCACGAAGAACGAGCGGTAGTTGAGGACCTGAATGGAGACCTTGGGGTCCTTCAGATAGCCGTCGTCGAGCCTTCGCGTGAGGCTGGAGCTGAGCTGCTGCACCGTCTGGCCTTTCACTGGCAGATCGCCGAGCAAAGGCATCGAGATCGCGCCGCCCGCGCCCACCTCGAACTCGCCGGAAAGGTCGGGCTCGCCGAAAACGACGATTTTCAACCGGTCGCCGATGCCGACCCGATAGATCCGCTCGAGCGCGGGATCGGGCTCACGGGAAAGGCCCGAGCTGCTCGGGCGTGGCGCTCCGGAGCAGCCGGCCAGCAGCACGAGCGCGAGGCCACTGAGGACGAGCATGACGAAGCGGGCGGAACGCAGCACGGGAAACGCACCCTTTGAGACACCGAGCTGCGCCGGGCACACCGGTCTGGGATGGGCTGGCGCAGCATCACTGGCTGCCAAGGTTGCTGCGGCAGGGTTGCTCCTTGGTAAACGCTTCCTTGCCCAGACCCGCCATGGTTGACAGCGCCCTAACCGGCATGCCGTTTCGGGGCGAGTACCCAGAAGCATGGAAACCCACGACAGTCGGCGTCTTGCCCGCGGAGGCGGGCAGGACGGCTTTGGTATTGGAACTTGTGACTCCGGTCTCCTAGAGCCGGAAGACCGAGGCCTGCAGCCGCATCAGATCGAACTCGCAGACGATGCGGAAGGGCTCGCGCCGGGCCACGATCAGCAGATAGGGCACGCGGGCATTGGCATCCCAGAGTTCGGCGCCCATCTGCCACAGGCTCATGTTGAGGTTGTTCTTGCCCACGCTCAATTCGATCGCCTCGGGCTCGCTCCAGGAGAGGGTCGAGACCGAAAGATTGCGTGCCGCTGCTTCGCGCGCGCAGGATTTGGCGGCGTCCGCGCGATAGGTGGTGACGAGCGTCTCGGCGAGCGTCTGGCGATAGAGCATGTCCTGGTAGCCGATCTTGGCGGCGGCCAGCAACAGGATGAAGATCACGAGACTACGCACGACGATGCCTCCCCAACGGCGCAGGGCTCGCGCCCCACACTCCGAGCGACCAGTGTGCGTCAGTATGGTGAACAATGCGTTGCTGATCGTGCCTGCGATCTGGGCACGGACGGGTGAGGGCATTGGCGGGAGCGATCGACCTGTGTAGAAGCACCAACGTCGACCAAGGCGGCCAAGGGGCTCGGACCACTGCCTCCTGGCACAGGAGCCTGGCATGCCGAACGACTTGCTGGAGCTGGCATCGGCCTGGGCGTCGACGCTCCGGGCAGCCGCGGTTGCGGTGCTGTTGCTCGCGGTCCCGTTCGGGGCGGCAGCGGCGGATGAGCGCGATACGTGTCTTGCGGCGGCAGCCAAGGCGAGCGAGCTCTCGGCGGAGGGCACGCGGCTCCGCGACGCGTGCCTGGCGTTCGTGGCACCAGAGGGCCTCAGCGACGAGGATCACGATCTGGCTGTCGATGAGGCGTGCAAGCCGGCGCGGGATGCGTGCGGGCAGGTCTCGCCCTGGGATGCGATCGAGGCTTGCGAGCTGGCGGCCCAAAGCGGTCAGCTCGGCGGCGAGGCGATCGCCGAGGTCGATCAGGCGAGCGGTGTGCTGAGAACGTTCAGCGAGAATGTCTGTCCGCCGCAGTGAGGGTTGCCGCCGCCTCGATGGCGTGATTGTCTCTTGCCGCCGGGATCGGTTTCGCGGCAGGGGGCAAACTCATCGGACCGGCGGGGCAAGGGATGGACGGAGCGGCAAGGCACGGGTTCCGCGTGCTCGAGAACGAGTGGATCACGCTGGCCGACGGCACCCGGCTCGCTGCCAGGATCTGGCTGCCCGACGGGGCGGCGAAGAAACCGGTGCCGGCGATCCTCGAGTACCTGCCCTATCGCAAGCGTGACGGGACCACGGCACGCGACCAGACCAACTATCCCGTGTTCGCCGAGGCGGGCTACGCGGGCGTCAGGGTCGATATCCGCGGCAGCGGCGAGTCGGAAGGCCTCTTCGACGACGAGTACTCCCCGCGCGAGCTCGCCGAAGGCTGTGAGGTGATCAACTGGATCGCGGCGCAGCCCTGGTGCACCGGTGCGGTCGGCATGATGGGGATCTCCTGGGGCGGCTTCAACTCGCTGCAGATCGCGGCGCTGAGGCCCAAGCCGCTGAAGGCCGTGATCTCGATTGCCTCCACCCTCGACCGCTTCAACGACGACATCCACTACAAGAACGGCTGCCATCTCTCGGCCCAGCTGTCGTGGTCGGGGACGATGCTGGCCTACAGCTCGCGCCCGCCCGATCCCCTGCTCGTCGGCAATCGCTGGGGCGAGATCTGGCGCGAGCGCCTCGAGCACGAGCCCTGGCTGCTCGACATCTGGCTGCGCCACCAGACCCGCGACGCCTATTGGCAGCATGGCTCGATCGCAGAGGACTATGCGGCGATCGAGGCGGCGGTGCTGATCATCGCGGGCTGGGCGGACGGCTACAGGAACGCGCCGCCCTCGGCCGCCGCCCATCTGAGGGCACCAGTGAAGGCGATCAACGGGCCCTGGGTCCACAAATACCCACACTTCGCCTGGCCCAAGCCCCGCGCCGACTTCCACGCCGAGGCGATCCGCTGGTGGGACCGCTGGCTGAAAGGCAAGAAGAACGGCGCCGACAAGCTGCCCGCCTATCGCGCCTACATCACCGAGGGCATCCGCCCTTCGACCTGGCGGGCCGCCGATCCGGGCCGCTGGGTCGCGGAGAAAGCTTGGCCCGCCAAGGCGATCAAGCCGCGCGTGCTGCACCTGAACCCCGACCGCACGCTCGACCGCAAGGCGCGCGGCGAGGGCGTGCTTGCGATCAAGTCGCCACAGGATACCGGCACGGCATCGGGCGAATGGTTCACGCTGAAGCCGGACGGGGAGCTCGCCGGCGACCAGCGCGGCGATGATGCCGGCTCGCTGGTGTTCGAGACGGCGGTTCTGCCGGAGGCCATCGAGATCCTCGGCCGGCCAGTGCTGCGCCTGCCGGCCGCAATCGATGCCCCGACCGGCAACCTGATCGCGCGCCTCCTCGACGTGCACCCGGACGGCGTTGCCACGCGGGTGTCGTTTGGCACGTTGAACCTCGCCCATCGGGGCGGCAACGCGCACCCCAGGCCGATGACGCCCGGCGAGTCGGAGCCGATCGAGATCCGGCTCGACGAGTGTGGCCATCGCTTTCGGGCGGGTCATCGACTGCGGCTCGCGATCTCGACCGCCTATTGGCCGATGGTGCTGCCGCCGCCAACCGCGGTGACAGCGACGCTGAAGCTGGGAGCGTCGGCAACACTCGAGCTGCCGGTGCGCAAGGGCGGAGATTCGATCGAGATGCCCGAGCCCGCCAATCCCGATCCCTTGCCGAAGTACCGCGAGCTTGCTCCGGGCGCGGCGCGCCGAGCGGTCGAGCGCGACCTCAACAAAGGCATGACGCGCTATTTCGTGCACGAGGACTCGGGCGCCCACGAGGTGCCCGACACGAGCGGGCTCGTCACACGGGAGTCGCGCGAGGAGACATTCACGATCGCCGCCGACGATCCGCTGTCGGCCGTGTCGGAGACGCGCTGGGTGGCGGAGCGCAGCCGCGGCGCCTGGTCGATCCGCACCGTGACGACGCAGCGGCTCACGGCCAATGCAACTCATTTCCTGATCGAGGCCCGGCTCGAAGCCTATGAAGGCGCGAGCCTGGTGATCGAGCGGCGCTGGAACGAGCGGGTGAGGCGGGAGCTGATGTGATGAATGGTGCCAGGCACGTGCATCAAAGTGCCTGGCACCGGGCTTCAGAACAGGACGATATCGTTGGCGAGCTGGTTGCCGTTCTCGACGCCGAGCAGGATGATGCGCGGGGCGTCGTCGCCATTGCCGGACAGGTCGATCTCGCTGTCGCCGCCCGAGCTCGAGACGGCGTCGAGCACGTCCTGGATCGTGTTGAAGTACTGCTTCGAGATGTACAACGTATCGGTGTTGTCCTTGAAGTCCTGCACCACGTCGCGGCCCGAGCCAGTGCCGAAGTAGAACCGGTCCGCACCGGACCCGCCCTTCAAAAAGTCCTCGGCACCGAACGCGCCGCCGTCGCGCTCGCCATAGAGCCGGTCGTCGCCCGACCCCCCGTTCAAGGTGTCGTTGCCGGAGCCGCCCCTCAGGGTGTCGTTGCCGCTGCCGCCCTTCAGCAGATCGTCGCCGCCGCGGCCGAGCAGCGTATCGTCGCCGCCATTGCCGAAAATCCGGTCGTCCTGACCGGTGCCTTTCAGCTTGTTCTTGCCACTGTCGCCTCTGAGAACGGCCATGAAATTCTCCTTCGGGCCATCGCCCTGTGTTGACGGTCAGCGCGCTCCATCGGCGTGACCCCGATCGGCGACGATAGGCGCGTTTCGTGCCAGCGGCGCCAGTGTGAGCCCGCTCGCCTGGGAGTTTTCGCGGACGTGGTTAGCTCCGAGCGGCCAAACATGGTGCCAGGCACGTTCATGACCGTGCCTGGCACCGTTGGCCCTCAGATGAAGACGATGTCGTTGGCGAGGTCGGAGGCGTTGTCGACCCCGAGCAGGATGATGCGCGGGGCGTCGTCGCCATTGCCGCCCGATAGATCTATCGCGCTGTCGCCGCCCGAGCTGGAGGCGAAGTAGGTCAACATGTCTTCCACCGACATGTTGCCAAACAGCACTTCGCCGCCAGACACGTCATCGATGTTGCGGAAGAAGTCCTTGTCGATGTAGAGCGTGTCAGTGTTGTCCTGGAAATCCTGGACCACGTCGCGGCCCACATCGCCCGCGAAAACGAACTTGTCCTGGCCCGCGCCGCCTTTCAGGAAATCCTCAGCCCCGAACGCACCGCCATCAGCGCCGCCAATGAGCTTGTCGTTGCCCGAGCCGCCGTTCAAGGTGTCGTTGCCGGAGCCGCCCTTCAGCGTGTCGTTGCCGCTGCCGCCCTTCAGCAGATCGTCGCCGCCCAGACCTTTCAATGAGTCGTTGCCGGCATTGCCGAAGATCTGGTCGGCGTCGTTGGTGCCAGTCAGCTTGTCGTTTGCGCTCGTACCTTTGCGGATTGCCATGATCATCTCTCCTTGGGCTTTTGCCCTTGTGTTGCCGGCACCCGGTGCTCTTCACCGCGTCCCGTTGAGATGAATATCGGATGAATGCGCGCCGCGCGCTGTTCCGCAGGGAACAGAGACGCCGGATTTTTGCGTGTCCGGCCCAAAACGGTCTGCGATGGTTAAGGACGGGTCCGGCGCCAAGCCTGAGGCCGATCCTCCACCGGATCGAGCGGGCGCACCGGTCGTCGGATATGGCGGAGGCGGCGCGCGCATCACCCTCGCGGCTTCCCTTCCGTCCCCATCCGCCCTATCACGACGGTGGCATTGACAGGATCCCCACGAAAGCGACGCATGACCAAGCAACCTTCCGACCTGCTCGCCCAGAACGGCGCCTGGGCCGCCGAGCGCAAGGCGACCGATCCGGGCTATTTCTCGCGCCTCGCCGGACTGCAGTCGCCGCGCTTCCTCTGGATCGGCTGCGCGGATAGCCGGGTGCCGGCCAATGTCATCACCGGGCTCGAGCCGGGCGAGGTGTTCGTGCACAGGAACGTCGCCAATCTCGTCTACCCGGCCGACCTCAACTGCATGTCGGTGCTGCAGTTCGCGGTCGAGGCGCTGCAGGTCCGCCACGTCATCGTCTGTGGCCACTACGGTTGCGGCGGCGTGCGCGCAGCCATCAACGGCTCGCAGAATGGCCTGATCGACCACTGGCTCGAGCCCATTCGTGACTTGAACCGCACCAACCGCAACGCGCTCTCCTTGCTCCCGACCGAGGAGGCGCGCATCGATTGCCTGTGTGAGATGAGCGTGCGTGAGCAGGTGCGAACCGTGATGCACACACCGATCGTCCAGCGCGCTTGGGACAAGGGCCAGGAGGTGTCGGTGCACGGCTGGATCTATGGCCTCTCCAACGGCCTGATCAAGGACCTCCAATGCGGCGCGAGCGGGCATGGCTGAGCGTCCCTGGCTGATCGATGGCCTGCAGTACTGCAACTGGTCGGAGGCGATCTTCCGTCAGATGCGCGAAGGCGGCGTCGACGCGGTGCACGCGACGATCGCCTACCACGAGGATTTCCGCGAGACGGTCGAGCGGATGATCGACTGGAAGCGGTGTTTCGAGCAGCACGGCGACCTCATCATGCATGGCCGCAGCGCCGCGGACCTCGAAGCCGCGCGGGCGAGCGGCCGCACGGCGATCTACTTCGGCGTCCAGACACCCGCGCCGATCGAGGACGACATCGGGCTCATCGAGATCCTCGCGGAGCTGGGGCTCTGCTTCATGCAGCTCACCTACAACAACCAGTCGCTGCTGGGGGCGGGCTGCTATGAAGCCGAGGATGCGGGCATCACGCGCATGGGCCGCGAGGTGATCGCCGAGATGAACCGGGTCGGCATGGTGATCGACATGTCGCATTCGGCCGAGCGCACGACGCTCGATGCCATCGCGATCTCGAGGCGGCCGATCTCGATCACCCATGCCAATCCCTCGTCCTGGCACGCGGTTGCCCGCAACAAGTCGGACAAGGTGCTGAAGGCGCTGGCCGGGAGCGGCGGCATGCTCGGCTTCTCGCTCTATCCGTTGCATCTGGCGGGCGGCTCGGACTGCACGCTCGCCGCATTCTGCGAGATGGCGGCGCGCACGGCCGAGCTGATCGGCCCCGAGCACCTCGGCATTGGCTCCGACCTCTGCCAGGATCAACCCGACAGCGTGGTCGAATGGATGAGGAATGGCCGCTGGACCAGGGGCGGCGCCAACATTGGACTCGGCAAGGCAGCGTTCCCGCCACAGCCGGGTTGGTTCCGCGACAACCGCGATCTCGCTCGGCTGCGGACAGGCCTCAGGGCAGCGGGCTTCTCGACCGGCGACTGCGACGGGCTGCTCGGCAACAACTGGGCGCGGTTCTTCGCAGGGTCGTTCAGGGCGGGGTGAGCGTGTGCTGATCAGGTCGTCAATTCGCGAGCCAGATCAAACGCTGCGAGCACGCTCCGCAATCTGATCTGACCGCGCCCCTGATCGCCGAAGCGGCATTGCCGGTGGAGCGTCGCATGCCCGTGGCGGGCGGCAGCGATATGGACGAGTCCGACCGGCTTGGCGGGTGTAGCGCCACCGGGACCGGCGATGCCGGTGACGGCGATGGCGATGGCGGCGTGGGAGTGGGCGAGCGCCCCCTCAGCCATGGCGCGCGCGACCGGCTCCGATACGGCGCCATGGGTTGCGATGATGCCGGCGGGAACGCCCAGCATCTCGTTCTTGGCCTCGTTGGAATAGGTGACGAAGCCGCGATCGACCACGTCCGAGGAGCCCGCGACCTCGGTCAGTGCCGCTGCGATCAGGCCGCCGGTGCAGGATTCGGCGGTGGCGATCGTCAGCCCGCCCGCGCGCAGCACCACCAACAGCGCTTCCGCTTCGCCGACGATCAGTGGCCAATCGACGGGCACGGGCCTACTCCTCCTCGCCGCCCGCATCCTCGGCGACAGCGATCTCGTCCTCCCCATCGCCCTCCGCGTCGAGCGGCAGCTCGTCGGGCTGCAGCCTGGCGAGGTCGCGCGGGTCTGGCACGGTGAAGCCAGCCGGCACCGTGCCGTCGAGCAACCCGAGCCCTTTCAACTCGGCCAGACCCGGCAGATCGGAGACATGCTCGAAACCGAAATGGGAGAGGAAGTCATCCGTGGTGCCATAGGTGAGCGGCCGGCCAGGAGCCCGCCTGCGTCCCCGTGGCCTGATCCAACCCGTTTCCAGCAGCACGTCGAGCGTGCCCTTGGAGGTCTGCACTCCGCGGATCTGCTCGATCTCGGCGCGCGTCACCGGCTGGTGATAGCCGATGATGGCGAGCGTCTCGAGCGCGGCGCGGGAGAGCTTTCTCTCCTCGGTGCGCCGACGTTCCAGCACGTAGCCGAGATCCTCGGCGGTGCGGAACGCCCATTTGCCCGCGACCCTGACCAGATTGACGCCGCGGCCGCGATATTCGTCCTGCAGCGCGATCAGCAGCGATGCCACATCGTCGCCCGGCTCCAGCTCGGCAGCGAGGGTTCGTGCGTCGAGCGGCTCGGATGCCGCGAACAACAGCGCTTCCACGATCCTGAGCTTCTCGCGCGGGATCGCGCCGGGCTCGCTGGCGAAGCCGGCCGAGAGCATTTTGGGCGCCTCATCGGACGCGGGCGAGCCGTCGAAGCCGACGTCGTTGCGGTGCATGGCGGTCATGGGAGCTGACATTGGGTTTGCTCTCTTATCCGGGCTCATTGTTCCATCGGTGGCTCAACTGGCAGCAGCTGGCGCCTTGAGGCGCCGGCGCACCTCGATCGGGCCGAACGGCTCGCTCTGGCGCAACTCGACAACACCATCGCGGGCAAGCTCGAGGATCGCTCCCAGCGACGCCGCCAGTGCCGTGTGGCGTAGCTCTGGACCGAGAGAATAGCGCGCCAGATAGTGATCGAGCAGATCCCAATCACCGACCCGGCCCATCAGGTGCTCGAGCCGATCGCGCGCCTCCTTGATCGACCAGACGATACGCGCCTTGATCTGCATCTGCGGGCGGATGTTGCGGCGTCGCTGATCGGCATAGGCTTGCAGGAGATCGAACACGGTCGCGCTATAGCGGCTCTGTGTGAGCACCTTGACGCCTTCGGGGGCGCCGCGCTCGAACACGTCGCGGCCGAGCTGGTTGCGCGCCATGATGCGCGCGCCGGCCTGACGCATCGCCTCCAGCCGCCGCAGCCGGAATGCGAGCTCGGCCGCGAGCTGCTCGCCGCTGACGGCCTCGGGCGCCTGCTCGTCCTTGGGCAGCAGCAGGCGCGATTTCAGGTAGGCGAGCCAGGCCGCCATCACCAGATAATCGGCTGCGAGCTCGAGCCGCAGCCGGTCGGCCTTCTCGATGAAAGTCAGATATTGCTCGGCGAGCGCGAGCATCGAGACGCGAGCGAGGTCGACCTTCTGCGTGCGGGCGAGCGCCAGCAGCAGGTCGAGCGGTCCCTCGAAGCCGTCGATGTCGATGACCAGCGATTCGCCAGGAGCAGCATCCGCCACCGCTTCGAACTCGCTTGCGTCCGGCCCTTCGGCGCGGCCGTGATGTGGTGGGGACCTGCTCATGCGTGGGCCGCGAGCGCTTCTTGGAGCGCGGCGATCGCCGCGGTCGCATCGAATGTCCGCGGCCCGGTGATGCGCGCGAAGGCGGCTTGGAACCGGCGCTCGGCGTCACCCTCGAGCAACGGCGCGGCGTCCGCGACATCGATCCGGTCGGCGAGTGAGCCATTGCAGTGCAACACCAGATCGCAGCCAGCCTCGACCACGGCCTCCACCCGATCGACGAGCGAACCATCCAGTGCTTTCATGCCGATATCGTCGCACATCAGCAGGCCGTCGAAACCGATCGACTGGCGCACGATCCGCTCGATCGCCATCGGCGAGGTCGAGACCGGCCGGATGGAATCGATTGCGGTGTAGACCACATGCGCCGTCATGGCGGCGGGCATGTCGGCGAGCTGGCGGAAGACCTCGAAGTCGAGCGCTTCGAGCACGTCGAGGCCCGCATCGACCACGGCGAGGGCTTCGTGGGTGTCGCGTGTCGCCCGGCCATGCCCCGGGATGTGCTTGATGACCGGCAACACGCCGCCACGCATCAATCCTTCGGCCACGGCCCGCCCGAGTGCTGCCACGCTCGCCACGTCGCGGCCATAGGCGCGGTCGCTGATGATCGCGTGCGCACCCTCGACCGGCAGGTCGAGCACGGGCGCGCAATTCATGTTGATGCCGAGACTTGCAAGCTCGGAGGCGACGAGCTCGCTCGCAGCCGACGCCGCGCTGAGGCCGCGAGCGGGGTCTTGGCGGTAGAGAGCGCCGAACGCCGCGGCCGGGGGCAGCTGGCGCCAGTGGGGCGGCCTCAGGCGCTGCACGCGACCGCCCTCCTGGTCGACGAGGACGAGCAGATCGTCGCTGCCGACGGCGTCCTGGTAGGAGCTGACGAGCGCCTTGACCTGGTCGGGCGAGCCACAATTGCGCTGGAACAGGATGAAGCCGGCCGGGCGGGCGTCCTGCAGGAAGCGCCACTCGTCCCGGGTCAGTTGCAGGCCCGAGCAGTCGGTGATGAAGGCCGACAGCATCGTCATCGCGGGCTCCCCATCCCTGCCGCCTGAATGCAATCAGCAACCGTGGCGAGCCTCGGTTGCCGATTGCGGTATGTGCGAGCCCCGTTCAATAGCGGGTGACGATGCATTCCTTGAGGCCGGAGGCCTTCAACTGCGTGCACAGGCTGCCAGCCGCCTGCTTGGAGGCAGGCGGACCGATCCGCAGGCGATACCAGAGCTGCTCGCCCTTCTTGAACTCCTGGATGTCCGGCTGGCCGGAGGCGAGCACGCTACCGTACTTCTGCTGCATGTCGGCAAACGACCCGAGCGCATCCATTCGGCTGGTGCTGGCGCGCACCTGCACCACATAGCCGCCGGTGCCCGTTTCCGCCTGCGTTGCTGCAGCGGTCGTGGAAGCCGTCGTGGCCGGCTGCGCGAGGGCCAATTGCTCGGTCTTCTCGACGGCAGTCTTCTTCTTGGGCTTTGCCGTCACGGTTTCGGCTGCAACGACGTCCTCGGTGGAGCCGGTCGCCAGCGCGCCGTTCAGATCCTCGGCGATGGCAGCGGCCTCGGCTTTGGCCTTGGCTTTCTGCTTCTTGGTCTGGGCAACGACCGGCTCGGCACTGGCGGGCACGACCGCAAGACCCGGCATCGGCGCGGACTCATCGGTTATGGTCTCGCCGGGCTTGATCAGCACGGGCTGGACTTTGCGAGGCACACTGACGATCTCGCCATCACCCGACTCCTCGACCACTTTCTTCTTCCTCGGCGCCGTCTCGGTCGCCTCCTCGGAGAGCATGATCCCCGGCATGGCGGCTTCCTCGGTCGTGCCCGCCGTCTCGCCGTCGCCGCGATCGATCAGCTCCTCCTGCTGGGAGACGACCTCGGTCTGCCCTTCGTCGGCAGCCGTGGTGCCACCCAGGCGCTCATAGATCTGCTTGCCGGTGCCGGCAAAGGTCTTGCCGCCTTCGTCCTCGGGCGCGGACTTGACAGGGCGCTTGTCGGCCTGCACCACCTTGGGCTTGCCGTCGCCGCCACTCTCGCTCGTCAGCTTGTAGACGAAGCCCAGACCGCCGCCGATGGCGACAGCGGCCACGAGTGCGCCAATCACGATCAGGCCGCGGCGGCCACGAGGACGTGGCTCGTCGTAGCCGGCTTCCTCGAAGCCGTCCTCGCCATACTCGCCTTCGGCATAGCCGTCGTCGGCCTGGGCTGCATGGCCCTGGCCGCGATCGCCTTCGACGCCGTCCTCGTAGCCGTAGTCGGCTTCCTCGGCATAGGCTCCGGCGGGCTGGTAAAGGTCCTCATCCTGGTATTGCGGCTGCTGGACCGGCGCGCGACGCCCATCAATGCCGGCCTGCGGCCGAGCGCGACTGGCTGCTGCATAGGCCTCTGGCGCGGCAGCTTGGGCAGCCTGCCGGGGAGCTGGCGCTCGCGCGGCGGCGGCGGTCTGCGGCCGCACCGGTGCGGTGGCAACGCGCGGGTCTGGCATCGGCTGGCGCGCAACGGGCTCGGCGCGCCGCGGCGCCGTGGCCTGACGCGGTGCAGCGGTCAGGCCATCGTCCCAGGCCTGGGGCGGCGGCGCGACGGCGCGGCGCGGCGCGGCCGCAGCCTGTGGGGGCGGTGCCACTCGCGGCTCGGCCCGGTAGGCTGCCTCGGGGCGTGCCGCAGGGGCTGGCGCCACATAGGGATCGAACTGTGGTTGCAGGCCGGAGGCCCGGTTGGCTGGCGCCGCCGCACGCTCGCGGGCAGCACCCAGACGCGGGTCATGGCTGGGGTGGCCGGCCTGCGGGGGAGCCGCGGGCTGGGGCGGCCAATCGAGATCGGGTGCCTGGCTGCGGTAGCGTGGATCGTCGCGCACCGGCGCCGCTTGCGGCGGCGGCTGGCTGGGACGGGCCGCTGCGCGGCCTTGAGTCGGTGGGTCCCTGCGGCTGGTCGGGGCCTCAGGCTCCTGGTAAACGCGGCCCCGCCCGGTGCGGGTCGTAGGATCCTCTGACCTCGACATGAGTTCGCGTCCTTCGAAAGAATCGAGCTTCTGATCGAATCGAATACTAGCGCATCTCAGTCGGCGCTTGAACGCCGAGAATGTCGAGACCGCTTGCTATCACCCCCCGCGCAGCCTCCACGAGTGCCAATCGGGCAGCCGTCAGGGGACGGTCGTCCTCACGTATGAATCGCAAATGTGGCGCATCTTTGCCACGGTTCCATAGGCCGTGGAAATCCGACGCCAAATCATAGAGATAGAACGCTATTCTGTGTGGCTCATGAGCTGCGGCGGCCTGTTCGATCAGGCGGGGGAATTGAGATATGCGCTTGATGAGAATAACCTCCCCTTCGTCCACAAGTTTTTCAACTGGGGATGAACGTATTTCGACCCCTTGGGGATCGAGGTCAGGGTAGGTCTCCCGGGCATTACGGAACACGGAATGCGCGCGGGCATGGGCGTATTGGACATAGAAGACGGGGTTGTCCCGTGACTTTTCCGTGACTTTTGCAAAATCGAAATCGAGCGGGGCATCGTTCTTGCGGTAGAGCATCATGAACCGCACGGGGTCGCGGCCGACCTCCTCGACGACCTCGCGCAGCGTGACGAAGGTGCCCGACCGCTTCGACATTTTGACCGGCTCGCCGGCGCGGAACAGCTTCACCAGCTGGCAGATCTTGACGTCGAGTGCACCCTTGCCAGCGGAGAGTGCCGTCACGGCTGCCTGCATCCGCTTGATGTGGCCGGCGTGGTCGGCACCCCAAACATCGATCAAGGTGGCAAAGCCGCGCCTCAGCTTGTCGCGGTGGTAGGCCATGTCGCCCGCGAAATAGGTGTAGCTGCCGTCCGACTTGATCAACGCCCGATCGACGTCGTCGCCGAAAGCCGTTGCCCTGAAGAGCGTCTGCTCGCGGTCCTCCCAATCCTCGATCGGCGCGCCCTTGGGGGGCGGCAGCCGGCCTTCGAAGATGTAGCCCGCCGCCCGCAGCTCCTCGATCGTCTCGCGCACGCGGTCGTGTCCCGCGGCCGTCAGCGAGCGCTCCGAGAAAAACACGTCCTGGCGCACATTCAGCGCCGCGAGGTCCTCCCGGATCAGCACCAGCATGGCGGCGATGGCGGCTGCACGCACGAGCGGGAGCCAATCCTGCTCGGGCATGTCCAGGAGCTTGCGCCCGTGGGAGCGCGCCAGCGCCGCTCCGACCGGCTTCAGATAGTCGCCGGGATAGAGCCCCTCCGCAATGACGCCGATTGGCTCGCCGAGCGCTTCGCGATAGCGCAGGAACGCGGAGCGGGCGAGCACGTCGACCTGGGCGCCGGCATCGTTGATGTAGTACTCGCGCGTCACGTCGTGGCCGGTGAAGGCGAGGAGGCTGGCGAGCGCGTCCCCGAACACGGCGCCGCGGCAATGTCCCACGTGCAGCGGTCCGGTCGGGTTGGCCGAGACGTACTCGACGTTGACCTTCTCGCCGGCGCCGACCTCCGAGCGCCCGAACACGGCTCCCGGCGCGACCACGGCGCGCACGGTCCGGGTCCAGACCAGGGGATCCAGCGTCAGGTTGATGAAGCCAGGCCCGGCCACGTCGACCTTGATGACCTCCGCGAGCTTGGAGAGGCTCGCGCCAATGATGGCGGCGAGCTCACGCGGGTTGCGTCCGGCGGGCTTTGCCAGCACCATCGCGATATTGGTCGCGAGGTCGCCGTGGGTCTGGTCGCGCGCTGCCTCGACCGTGACCGCCGGCAGGGCGAGACCGGCCGGCAGCTTGCCGCTGGCGACGAGATCTTGCAGGGCCGCGCCGATCAGCCCTTCGAAATGCGAGAATATGTTCATTCCAGCTCCTTGCTGCTGCGCCCGTTGGCGCGCGCAAAGCTTGCCCGGCCAGCGTGCGGCCGTGACACGATCCGGTTGTGGCGCCGGACTGGCGGGAGGTCAAGCGCTGCCGCGAGCGTTGGTCAGCCGGCGAGGGCGGCTTGGCGCGGCAGGACCTGGACGGGCGCGGCGTCGAGCGCGAGTGCATTGGCATGCTCGGTCGTGAGCGGCCGGCTCAGCAGAAAGCCCTGCACCTGGTCGCAGCGCATCCGGCGCAGTTGCTCGGCCTGCTCCTCGGTCTCGACCCCTTCCGCCAGTATCCTGGCTTTCAGCGTGCGCCCGAGCGACACGATCGCGGCCACGATGTCGGTGACGTTGCCGCTCTTGCCCAGCGCCCGCACGAACGACTGGTCGATCTTGATCTTGTCGAAGGAGAACTGCCAGAGGTAGCTGAGGCTCGAATAGCCGGTGCCGAAATCGTCGAGCACGATGCTGACGCCGAGCGCTCGCAACTCGTTGAGCTGGCGGCTGACGCTCTCGGTGTTCTCGAGCAGCACGCCTTCCGTCACCTCGACCTCGAGCCGGCCCGGCTCGAGGCCGGTCGCGGCGCAGGTCGCTGCGAGCTTGCCGGCGATTGCCCCCGTGCGGAACTGGACGGGCGACAGATTGATCGCGATCTTGAGGTGCTCGGGCCAGCTCGCGGCGGTGCGGCAGGCCTCCTCGATCACGAAATCGCCGATCTCGTCGATCAGGCCGATCTCCTCGGCGATCGGAATGAAATCGGCCGGAGAGATCATCGCGCCGCGCTCGTCGCGCAGCCGGACCAGGGCTTCGAAGCCGGCGAGCCTGCGGTTTTTCGTCGTGTAAAAGGGCTGGTAGTGCAGCTCGAACAGGCGTTCCTCGGTTGCGGCCCTGAGCCGTGCCTCGATCGCCCGGCGCTGCTGCAACTCGGCATGCATCGAAGCCTCGAAGGTGCGATAGCAGCTGCGGCCCGACGACTTCGCGAAATAGAGCGCGAGGTCGGCGCAGCTCATCAGCTTTTCAGCGTCGACGCTGTCCTCGGGCGCCAGCGCCACCCCGACGCTCGCCGAGATCCGGACCGGCTGGCCATGCACCTCGTAGCGCTCGGTCAGCACCTGCACGATGCGGGCTGCCAGCGCCTCGGCCTGCTCGCGGTCGCGGATGCCTTGCTGCAGGATCACGAACTCGTCACCGCCGAGCCTGGCGATACAGTCGGTCTCGCGCAGCGTCTCGCTGAGGCGCATTGCCACCTGGCGCAGCAGCTCGTCGCCCGCGCCGTGGCCATGGGTCTCGTTGACGGCCTTGAACTCGTCGAGGTCGAGGTGGTGGACGGCAAGGCTCCGGTCGGCTGCGACCTCGGAAGCGAGCAACCGCTCGAGCCGTTTCTGGAAGGTCGCCCGGTTGGCGAGTTGGGTCAGGGTGTCGTGGTGGGCGAGGTAGTCGAGCGCGCGCTCGGCGCTCGCCTTGCGCCGGAGCTGGATCAGGTAGCCCAGGAACGGCACGCCGAAGGCAACCGCCAGGATGAAGCCCAGCCACATCGCCGTCTCGCCCAGCACCGTCAGGATCATGTCGCGCATGTCGCTCTGGTCGATCTCGATGCAGAGCGCGCCGAGCACCTCGCCGTCGGCCTCGACCGGCAGCAGCACCTCGGCGATGATGCGCCCGTCCGAGCCCCGATTGCCGGCATGGACGGTGATGGCGGGATGGCCGCTCTCGACCTCGCTGGGCAGCTGATGGTGCTCGGCTGCCACGATCGGCGTGTCGTCGCTCGCAAACCGCACGCGGCCCGCGCGATCGTAAAGCATGACATGCACGATATCCCCGCTGCCCGGCGCCACTGCCAAGAGGCGCGCCAGCTCGCCCGGCTCGCTGCCGCCGCGCAAGGCCGCTGCGAACTCGTCGAGGTGCCCGCTCTGGCTCTGCATCCAGGCCTGGGCCGTGCGCAGCGCATCGCGCTTCAACATCTCGGCCGAGGACTGGCGGATGGTCACGTGGGCAGCGGCCACCAGCAGCGTGAACAGCAGGCACAGCGCGAGCAGGTGCGTGGGCAGGCTGGCGCGGACGCCTGCCGAGGCGAGGCCGGCGAGGCATTGCCTTGCGCCGTCGAACGCTCGGGTGAAGCGCTCCCTGACACCTTGCTCGATACGCCGCACGCTCAACTATCCGATCAAAAGCGGAAACGATTACGGCTGAAGCTAGCAGGCCCACACTAAACCCTGGTTAAGAGCTATCGATCGACTGCGAGTGC
>JANNSW010000656.1:0-1691 GCA_031403055.1 Hyphomicrobiaceae bacterium
AGGCGAGCGTACCGAAGGCGATGCGCACCAGGTTGTTCAAGGGCTCGGCGAGCGCTTCCTGACCGTGGCCATAGACGGTGGTCTTCAGGGCCAATGCCGCGTGCCGCGTGCCGCCGTAGTCGTCGCGGATCATGTGCGCCCAGGTCTTCCTGAGCGCCCGCATGTTGGCGACCGAGACGAAGAAGTCGTGCCGCTCGTCGGCGAACATGTGGAGGAGTGGTGCGACCTCGTCGATCGAATGGCCGCGGGCGATCAGGAGATCGAGATAGTGCCGCGCGTTGGCGAGCGCGATCGCCGCACCCTTGCTCGAACCGGTGCCGCCCGCATTCAGGTGATTGTAGCAGACGGTCAGCGGCGACCAGTGAGGGGCATGACTGGCGCACCAGGACACCGGATCGACCGCAAGCCTGGCGGCTGGCGCGGCGGGGATGATCTGGGTGCCGCGCGCGAGGTACTCCTTCAGCGGGTCGTTCTGCAGATTGACGGTGTAGTCCGAGTATCGCAGCCCCTGTTTTTCACCCAGAGCCGCGAACATGGCGGCGACGATCGGACCGATCGAGTTGCCGAGCGTGCCGACGCGCTTGACCTTGTCGAGCGGCAGCCCGTCGAACAGCACCTCGAGATCGGCGAGCGAATCGATCGCGACGCCGACGCGCCCAACCTCGCCGGCCGACATGATGTGATCGCTGTCGTAGCCGCATTGGGTCGGCAGATCCGTCGCCAGCAGCAATTGCTCGACGCCGAGCTCGACCAGCCGCTTCAGCCGGGCATTGCAGGCTGCCGCCTCGCCAAAGCCGGTATAGGCGGAGACCACGAACGGCTCGCGGCGGTACATGGCCGGCTCGTCGCCGCGCGTGTAGGGAAACTCGCCCGGCAAGCCGAGATCGGCGAGGTAGTCGAAGCCTTCGCGCTCCAGGGTCGCGGGCGTATAGAGCGGCTCGATCGGCAGGCCGATGTCGGTGCCCAAACCCCTGCGCTCGCCCTTGGCTGCCAGCGCCGGGGCGTAGCCTGCCTGCAACCAACGTTCATGCTCGGCCGCGACCTCGGCAGGATCCGAGGATGGCCCGAGCTTGCGATCGTGGATGTTCATCGTCTGCCTCCCTCAGCATCGACCTCGACCAGCACCGCGTCGCCCTGGCCGAAGCCGCCGCAGATCGCGGCTGCGCCCCGGCCACCGCCACGGCGCTTCAGGCCGTTCACCAGCGTCATCACCAGGCGCGCCCCGCTCGCCCCCATCGGATGGCCGATGGCGACTGCGCCGCCATGGACGTTGGTTCGCTGCCGCAACGCCTCGGCCCGCTTCCGATCGCCATCCGCGAGTCGCAGTGTTGAGACCAATGGCGTCGCGGCATAGGCCTCGTTGATCTCGATCAGATCGAGTGCGGCGAGGCCGAGCCCGCGATGGCGTAACGTCGCGCTGATCGCATCGGCCGGCGTGTAGCTGCCCGAGGTCGGTCCGCCCGCGATCTGGGAATAGCCGCTCAGTCGCGCCAGCACAGCCAGCCCATGCTGCCCGGCATACCACCGGGAAGCCAGCATGACGAAGGCGGCGCCGTCGTTGAGCCCTGGCGCATTGCCGGCGGTTACGGTCGGACTGTCATAGACGGTCTGCAACGTCGCGAGCTTTGCGAGGCTGCTGTCGCGCCGGGGACCTTCGTCCTGCTCGAGGCCATCGACCGCAAAGCGCTCCT
>JANNSW010000657.1:0-4665 GCA_031403055.1 Hyphomicrobiaceae bacterium
ACCTCGATCGCTCGCTGAAACTGATCGAAGGGTTTTTCTGGAAGGTGCATTCGGTCGGCGCCATCCCGATCGCGATCGGGGGCGATCACACCGTGCCGCTGCCGATCCTGCGTGCGATCGCCAAGGACGCTCCGGTCGGTATCGTTCAGATCGACAGCCACGCGGATACCCTCGACACGCTCGCCGACACCAAGGTCAACCATGCGACCACATTCCGTCGCGGCGTCGAGGAAGGGCTGATCGACCCCAAACGGGTAATCCAGATCGGGCTGCGCGGCAGCCGCTTCTCGGCCAACGACATCAAGTGGGGTGAGGAGCAGGGCTTTACCTGCATCACCATCGACAAGTACGAGGAGATCGGGCGCGCCGCCGTGCTGAAGGAGATCGACCGGGTGACCGGCAAGGGCCCGACCTACATCACGATCGACATCGACGGCATCGATCCGGCCTGGGCCCCCGGCACCGGTGTTCCCGAGATCGGCGGCCTGACGCCGCGCGATGCCCAGGTGATCATCCGCTCGCTGCAGGGCAAGCACCTGGTCGGCGGCGACATCTGCGAGGTGGCGCCGCAATTCGACCCGACCGGCATCACTTCGGTCGTTGCAGCGAACCTGATGTGGGAGATGCTGTGCGTGATCGCCGACAGCAAGGCCAAGCGCAAGGGCGAGGGGGCGCGGAAGGCGTCACGGAAGTAGCAATGGTCGTGAAATCGTGAAGTCGCCAAATCGGATCGATCCACGACTTTCCGGCTTGGCAACACGCTCAGCCGAACACGAAATCCGCCGCCGTCAGCGCGGATGCCTTGATGCCGGAGAGCGTGATCTGGTCGCCGTCGAAGCTGACGACGGCGCCGGCCGCACTTGCCGTGATGGCGAGGTCGGAGAAGTGGCCGAGGCCCGCGACGCCATCGAGCACCACCTTGTCCTTGCCGCGGGTGAAATCCTGGATCAGGTCGGCGCCCCAATCGGTGCCGAGCACGAAGCGGTCGTTGCTGGTGCCGCCGTTCAAGGTGTCGTTGCCGGCGCCGCCCTCGAGCGTATCGTTGCCGCCCGCGCCCGACAGCCGGTCGGCGCCGGCAGCGCCTTCGAGATAATTGGCCGAGCCGTTGCCGGTCATCTGGTCGCCGAGGGCCGTGCCGGACACGCGCTCGATCTTCACCAGGTCGGCAATGGCAGCGCCGCCGGCCGTCACCTCGAACCCGGTCGAAGCGAGATTGACAACGATCGCCTGCCCGAGTCCTGCGAAGGTCGCCGTGTCGGTTCCCGCGCCGCCATCGAGCGTATCGAGGCCAGCGCCATAGCGCAGCAGATCGTCGCCGGTGTTACCGAGCAAGCTGTCGTCGCCGAGACCGCCGTCGAGCGTGTCGTTGCCTGAGTTTCCCGCCAGGCGGTCATGACCGGCATTGCCGAGCACGAGGTCGTTGCCCTTGCCCGATGAGACCGAGTCGCGCCCCTCACTGCCCGAGATGACGTCGTCGCCCGCCGTCACGACGTAGCTGTAGAGGGTGACGCCGGCAGGTACCGGCGGAGCGGCGAGCGATACGCCATCGACGACGACGCCGGTCGTTACGATGTAGCGGTCGTTGAGGACGTCGGTATCACCGAACGTCTGCAGATAGCCGTTGGCGCTGATCTCTGGCCGCGCGGTGACGACCGCTGTGTTGTTGCCAGCGATCGCATTGCCCGCGAGGACGACACCGGCGACGCCCTCCAGGATCACGCCTTCGCGCGCATTGCCGCTGATCGCGACGCCCGCAATCGTCACGTCGCCCGCTTGGCGCACCTCGATGCCGGCGCGGCCATTGCCGATAAGGCTGCCGCCGGTGACGGACACATGCGAGGTCCATTCGCGGATCTCGTTGTCGCCAGTCTGGATGACGAGGCCAGAGCCGGCGTTGCCATGGGCAACATTGCCGGTCAGCGCAACGTTCTGCGAGCCGGTCACGATGTTGAAGCCGTGGCGGCCGTTGTCATAGGAGAGGTTGTTGGTAAGCGTGACGTCGGTCGAGCCGTCGATCGTAAAACCGTCGACGCCATTGCCGTGGGCGAGGCAGTCGGTGATCGAGAGGCCGACCGTGCCTTCATGCGGATCGAAGCCGTAGCCGGACACATCCCTGATCTCGACGCGGGCCAGTGCGATGTCGGTGTCGACCTCGCCAGAGTCGGGCTTGGGGCCGCTGTAGAAACCATAGACGTCCGCGCCCGTGTTGGCCTTGTTGCCGTCGATGGTGAGATCGCGGACGACGACGTGCCCGGTCGTCTTGACGCTGCCGTCGGCGAGGGTCTGGCCGGAATCCGTGCGGATGATGCCGGTGACGGCGGCCGAGCCGTCGGCGAGGCGGAGCACAGTCGCGCCGATGCCCGCCCCCTCGAGCGTCGTGTTGGAGCCGACCCGGAGCGCGCCATCCGACGCCGTGCCGGTGCCGGCGACCGAGAATGTACCAGCGGACAGCGTGACGGTGCCGCCGCCATGGCTGGCGACGAGGTCGAGCGCCGACTGGATCGCAGCGGTCTGTCCGGTGGCGGGCGCGCCTGAATCGATGAGGATTGTCGCGACTGTTCCAGCGAATGCGTATGTGACAGTCAGCATGGCGAGCGCCTTCAATCGGATCCTGGTCGCCACCAGCATTGCAAAGACCATGCAAACAATTTCTTGCCTCGATTGCGCGAATGCCGAGCATTCCGAGTTAACAGGCGGATTGCACCAATCAACCCTAACGAGTTGTTGCTGGCATTCGAGACCTGTAGCCTTCCTGATTCCGCACCAGAGTGCAGCAAGCGCATGGCGGATTCGCCTAGCTGACCATTGCCTCGCCTCTCCGGCACTCCTAGGGTCGTCGGCAAGCGTTTGGGAACAATCCTCAGGGAGCTCGCGATGGCCAGCGCACTCAGCAAGCCGAAGATGAAGCCGAACACCGACCTCGCGAGCGCATCGGCCGAGGCGGAAGCCCGCTATGTGGCGGCGAACCCCAACAGCCAGGCTCGCGCGGAGGCGGCCGCCCGCTCGATGCCGGGCGGCAACACCCGCACGGTGCTGCACTATTCCCCGTTCCCGCTCGCGCTGGCCGGTGGCGAAGGCTGCCACGTCACCGACATCGACGGGCATCGCTATGCCGATTTCCTGGGCGAGTACACGGCCGGCCTCTATGGCCACTCGAACCCCAAGCTCGCGGCCGCCATCAAGGGCGCGGTCGATGCCGGCGTCACGCTGGGCGGGCCGAACAACCACGAGGCCGAGCTGGCTGCACTGATGTGCGCGCGGTTTCCCTCGCTCGACCTCGTCCGCTTCTGCAATTCGGGCACCGAGGGCAATCTCTTCTGCATGTCGGCGGCGCGCATGCACACCGGCCGCGACAAGATCCTCGTCTTCAACGGCGCCTATCACGGCGGCGTCTTTTATTTCGGCAAGGTGAAGCCGCCGATCAATGCGCCGTTCCCGTGGGTGATCTCGCGCTACAACGACATCGAGGGCACGCTGAAGCTGATCGGCGAGCACGCCAAGGATCTGGCGGCGATCGTGATCGAGCCGATGATGGGCGGCGGCGGCGGCATCGCGGCCAGCAAGGAGCTCCTGCAGGCGTTGCGGCAGGCGGCGACCAAGCACGGCATCGTGCTGATCTTCGACGAGGTGATGACCTCGCGGCTTGCAGCCGGTGGGCTGCAGGGCAAGCACGGCGTGATCCCGGACATGACGGCCTTCGGCAAATACCTCGGCGGTGGCATGACGTTCGGCGCCTTCGGGGGCAAGCGCGAGATCATGCGCCGCTTCGACCCCTTTGCTCCCGACGCGGTCTCCCACGCCGGCACCTTCAACAATAACGTGCTGTCGATGGCAGCGGGCGTCGTCGGCCTGCGCGACATCTTCACCCCGGCCGTCGCCGACAAGCTGAATGCGTCCGGCGACCGCCTGAAGGAGCGCGTGAATGCGCTCGGCGTGAAGCACGGCCTGCCGCTGCGGATGCATGGCGTCGGCTCGATCCTCAACATCCACTTCACCGACGCCAAGATCACCTGCCCGGAGGACTGGTGGCCGACGACGACAGCGGCCGAGAAACGGCTCGACCATCTGCAGAAGCTCTTCCACCTCGACCTGCTCGAGTCGGGCCACTACATGGCGCGCCGCGGCTTTGTCTCGCTCTGCCTGCCGATGACCGAGAAGGACCACGACGGCTTCGTCGCGGCGATCGATGAGTTCCTGACGGTCAGGGGCGGGGTGCTCAGCTGATCGCAGCGCCTCTCACGTCGATCGTCCCCTCCAGGAACATGGCCGTCGCACCGCCGAGACGGGCGATTGCGCCCCGGTCCTCACATGCAACCGTACCGCCGCGGGCGGAGAGCTGGCGGCCGAGAAGATGGCGCTTGCCGAGGCGCGCCGACCAGTAGGGCGTGAGACAGCAATGGGCGACACCTGAGACGGAGTCCTCGGGTACGCCGTTTGCGGGAGCAAAGAAACGCGAGACGAAGTCGAACTCGCCTTCGCCCGGCGCCGTCACGATGACAGCAGGCAGGTCGAGCCCGGACAGAGCCGCCATGTCGGGCGCGAGCGCACGGACGTCGGCGGCCGAGGAATACACGCAGAGATAGTGCATGGCCGCGAGCACGGCTTCCGGCTTTCGCCCCAGCGCGGCGGCAAGCGCCACCGGAGGCGATGCGACCGCCTTCGGAA
>JANNSW010000658.1:0-15667 GCA_031403055.1 Hyphomicrobiaceae bacterium
CGACCTTGCCGGGCGACATCGCGACGTTGCGGCCGACCTCGAAAGCGGAGGTGTCGGTCTGGGTGATCTTCAGCAGGTCGTCGGAGCGCGCCATGTCCTCGGCGAGGTGCGTCAATCCCCGCAACAGGTTCTCGCCATTGCTGGCAAAGATCTCGCGCAGCACCTCGGGGTTGGTCATCGGGAAGTTCGAGGGCGACGTGGCCGTCGCGATCTGGCGCATGTAGAATTCGGCCTTGTGGCGGGTGCGCTCATCGAGCCCTTCGCTCTTGGTCACCAGCTCCTCGGACCAGCGCGAGGTCATCAGGTAGGCCTGCTTCCAGAAGTCGAAATAGGGGTTCTCGCTCCAGTCGGCGTCCTTGAAGCGGTTGTCCCCGACCTCGGGCTCGATCACGGGGGCCACGTGCTCGCCCATCAGCCGCTGCATGGTGCGGCTCCACAACTCCATGTAGTTGCGCAAGAGGTCGGCCTGGACCTCGGCGAGCTTGCCGGGCTCGCGCATCCAGTGTTGCCCCACCTCGCCGAGCGCGCGTGCGGCTTCCCCCGTATCCCCAGACCCGCTCATGGGTCCCGATTGAGTTCCCGAGCGCCCGATCAGGTCCGACATGACCTTGCCGCCTTCCTCGAACAGGCGCATCATGTTCTGCCCGAATTGCTCGGGATTCTGCACCTGGTAGGCGTGCAGAGGATCGTATTTGGGTTTTGCGGTGTCCTGCATGGGAGCGGGCTCGATTCGGGGGTTCGTGGTTTGATGTGCCGGCATTTGGCCTACCACAGGAGCGCCAATTGTCTCTGCGTCATTCGTCTCAGCATGTGGAAACGCGCCGCGGCCACAATATCGCACTGCAGAATCGGTTAACAAGCAGGGATCGCGGCGACATACGGGAACGAGCGTGGCACGGCCAGCCTTCAGGACGGGACGAGGATTGCGGTGCACCATCGCGCTGGCGATGGCGTGGTCGCTCGCTGGCTGCGCTTCGGGCTCGGGCATCCCCTATCCGAGCCTGCCGACGCTGCCCGGTTTGGGCGGCACCTCTGCATCCGAGCCCACACTGACACCTGAGCAGCAGCAGGGTGCGATCGAGGACCTGGCTTCGGCCCAGGCCGCCAATACGGCTGCCGCCGGCGCCAAGCCTGCCGCCAAACCCGCCGAGCCCGCGCCGCTGCCGGAGTAGCGCAGGCACGCGCACTCGCGTTCGATGGCTGGCCCGTGCTATGGGCCGGGCCTGGATTGCTCGCTCACGAGGTTTGCCATGAAGAAGGCGCTGCGGATCGGCGTTGCGGGGTTGGGGACTGTCGGCGGCGGCGTCGCCAGGCTGCTGGCCGAGCATGGGGAGCGGATCGCCGAGCGGGTCGGCCGCCGCATCGAGATCGCCGCCGTGTCCGCCCGCGACAAGAAGCGCGAGCGCGGCATCGACCTCACGGGAGTGCGCTGGCTCGACGATCCGGTGGCGCTCGCCGCTCTGCCCGAGATCGACGCCTTCGTCGAGCTGATGGGCGGGTCCGAGGGGGCAGCGCGGGCCTCGGTCGAACAAGCGCTCGCCTCCGGCAAGCACGTCGTCACCGCCAACAAGGCGCTCCTCGCCAAGCACGGCAGCGCGCTTGCGGCGCTGGCCGAGCAGAAGGGCGTTGCGTTGAAGTTCGAAGCCGCGGTCGCCGGCGGCATTCCCGTCATCAAGACGCTGCGCGAGAGCCTGACCGCCAACCGCGTCACCCGCGTCTATGGGATCTTGAATGGCACCTGCAATTTCATCCTGACCAAGATGGGCTCCGATGGTCGCGACTTCAAGGACGTGCTCGAGGAAGCCCAGGCGCTGGGCTACGCCGAAGCAGACCCGACCTTCGATATCGGCGGCTTCGACACGGCGCACAAGCTTGCGCTGCTGACGAGCCTCGCGTTCGGCACCCACCCCGCACCCGATGACATCCATATCGAGGGGATCGAGGGGATCGAGCGGGCCGACATCGAGGCGGCCGCGGAGCTCGGCTACCGGATCAAGCTCCTGGGTGTCGCCCAGCGCACCGAGGGTGGCATCGAGCAGCGCGTGCACCCGGCGATGGTACCGAGCCATTCCGCGATCGCCGAAGTCTCGGGCGTCACCAATTGCGTTGCTATCGATGCGGATTATGTGGGTGCGCTGACGCTCGTGGGAGCCGGAGCGGGCGAGCGGGCAACAGCATCCTCCGTCGTCTCAGACCTCCTCGACGTGGCGCGCGGTGATCACTCGCCTGCCTTCGTCGTGGCGAGCGCCAGGCTCGAGCGCTCCAGGCGCGCTCCCCTCAGGGCGCACGAAGGCGGCTACTACGTGCGCTTGTCGCTCTATGACAAATATGGGGCATTTGCCGCCGTTGCCAACCGGATGGCCGAGCACAAGGTTTCCCTCGACAGCATCGTCCAGCGGCGCCCGGCCCGGGCAGCCCTTGCAAAGGGCCACGAGGTCGCAACGGGCGCTCCGGTTCCCGTCGTCATGATCACGCACAAGACCACGGAAGCCGCCATCCGGGCCGCACTGGAGGCGATCGAGGCTGATGGCCATGTGGACGGCAAGCCCCAGATGATCCGTATCGAAAATCTGTGATAGAGACGGCCTGCGACTGAACATCCGATTCCGGGGGAAACACCATGGCCAGGAGCGAAGGCGCGAGCTTCCTCGACCGCTCGTTGACGCTCGAGATCGTCCGGGTGACGGAGCAGGCGGCCATCGCGGCGGCGCGGCTGCGCGGTCGCGGCATCGAGAAGGCGGCCGATCAGGCCGCGGTCGATGCCATGCGGCGCGAGCTCAACCGGCTGAGCATTCGCGGGCGCGTGGTGATCGGGGAAGGCGAGCGGGACGAGGCGCCGATGCTGTTCATCGGCGAGGAGGTCGGCACCGGCTCAGGGCCCAAGGTCGATATCGCTGTCGATCCGCTGGAAGGCACGACGCTGTGTGCCAAGAACATGCCGGGCTCGCTGGCCGTGCTGGCGATGGCCGCGGGCGGCACGCTGTTGCATGCCCCCGACATCTACATGGACAAGATCGCGGTCGGGCCGGGCTACCCGGAGGGCGTCGTCGATCTCGATGCCTCGCCCGGCGACAACATCGCGGCGATCGCTCGGGCCAAGGGCGTGCTGCCATCGGAAATCGGCGCCTGCATTCTCGACCGGCCTCGGCACGCCAAGATCATCGAGGAGGTGAGGAAGACCGGCGCCTCGGTGCAGCTGATCGGCGATGGCGACATCGCGGGCGTGATCAATACGACGACACCCGAGGACACCGGCGTCGATATCTATTTCGGCATCGGCGGCGCGCCCGAAGGCGTGCTGGCGGCGGCGGCGCTGCGCTGCATCGGCGGCCAGATGCAGGGCCGCCTGCATCCCCTCGGCGACGACGACATCAAGCGAGCCGCAGCGATCGGTATCGCCGACATCCGGCGCAAGTATTCGATGGTGGAGCTGGCGTCCGGCGACGTGTTTTTCGCGGCGACCGGCGTGACGACCGGCAATCTGCTGGCGGGCGTCAAGTTCCGTGCGGGGTCGGTCGAGACCGAGACCGTGGTGATGCGCTCGGCCACCAAAACCGTGCGCTGGATCAGGGCCCGGCACGGGTTCCCGTCGGCGCAGGGGGTGGGGTAGGGCGGGTCAGCTCTCCAACCGGCAGGGCCGGAATACGCGTTGGAGGAAACGTCTCGCACCCCCATCCACCCGTCATCCCGGACAAAGCCGAAGGCTTTGATCCGGGATCTCAGCTACAGATGCCGCGCCCGTGGCCAGGATTCCGGATCGCCGCTGTCGTGCCGAAGGCGCGCTTCGGCATGACGGCGTCCGGGATGACGGGTGATGC
This sequence comes from Hyphomicrobiaceae bacterium, assembly GCA_031403055.1. Classification (GTDB taxonomy): domain Bacteria; phylum Pseudomonadota; class Alphaproteobacteria; order Rhizobiales; family Hyphomicrobiaceae; genus JANNSW01. The sequence goes on from JANNSW010000658.1 coordinate 3,819, forward strand.
CTGGATGTGTTTCTCGAGAGGCGCCCTTCGCGCCGTAACCCGCCATGGTCGACGCGGGTGCATCCACACGGCGGAACACGCTTGGCTTTTCCGCCCGCATCTCGTTGACTGGCGGAGGAACGGGCCCATCACTCCCAATCGATCGCCGTCAGATCGATGCTGCTGCGATCGGCACGCCCATGAACGACAGTGTAGATGCGAAGCTCGGCGTTATCATAGTCGTAGAGTAGGACAAAGGGCGTGCGTGCCACACGGAAGACGCCGATGCCGAGAGCGGGGTGGGGGGCCTGACCGGGAAGTGCCGCAGGGTTCGAGTGATCGCCGCGAGCACCAGATCCCGCTTCTCCGCCACGACCCGCACGCCGAACCTGTCGAGCCCTTGCGACAACAGCGTCTCGAGGTCGAGAAAGAACGTCCGCGAATAGCGGATCGCTCTCATGCCTTGATCTTTGGAAGCCGCGCGAGGGCCGGCGAAGAGTTGAGCGCGGCGATCAATTCGTCATGGCTCATGGTGTGGCCGGTCGCGAAATCGTCGCGGGCCTCCTTCAGGCTTTTCTGCTCATGCGGGCTCAAGGAGCGGAACCGCTCCTCCATGGAGTGTGCGATGTCGGCAAGAGCAGCAAGCTGCTCATTGTCGAGCTTAGGCATCTGCTCTTCGATAAGGGTGATGGCCTGATCTCTGGTCATGCTTTGTTTCTAGCACAAACGCGTAGCAGGGAACAGACTTCGAGTCGCAACAGGCTGCGAGTCGCGATCCCGATCGATCGACCTGTGCATCACCAACGCATCCTTCTTCCCCTCGGCCCGGCAGTCCCCCATGTTGGCGCGTCGGGGTGACTCGGGGGGCAGAGCGCTCCGGACACGAAAAGGGACCACCACATGGCCGCAGCTCGCCGACTGCCGACGGAGGCCGCGCCCTCCTGCGCCCACTTCCTCGCCGTCCGCCAATCCGCCCGCGGCCTCGCCTGGCGCGACCGGCTGGATACCGAAGGCCAGAACCGGGCTGCCGCCATCAGCGAGCGTCACGGGCTGCCCGAGCTGCTGGGGCGGGTGCTGGCGGCGCGCGGCGGCACGGTCGACAACGTGCCGGTGCTGCTCGACCCGACACTCAAAGCGCTGATGCCGGACCCCTCCAGCCTCACCGACATGGACAAGGCTGCCGAGCGGCTGGCCGGCGCCATCCGTAACCGCGAGAAGGTTGCCATCTTCGGCGACTACGACGTGGATGGAGCCGCCTCGAGCGCGCTCATCCATCGCTTCCTCGCGGCCCATGGGCTCGGTGGACGCATCTACATCCCCGACCGCCAGCACGAGGGCTATGGCCCCAACCCGCAGGCGATCGAGATGCTGATCGCCGAAGGGGCGCGCCTGATCGTGACGGTCGATTGCGGCACCACCAGCCACGAGGCTCTCGCCGTCGCACGAGGGTCTGGCGTCGATGTGCTGGTGATCGACCACCACCAGGCCGACGTGCAACTGCCGGACGTGCTGGCGATCGTCAATCCCAACCGTCAGGACGACCTCTCCGGTCTCGGCCACCTCTGCGCCGCCGGCGTCGTATTCCTCGTGCTGGTCGCCACCGCGCGCACGCTCCGCCGCGCTGGCCACTACAACTCGAGCCACTCCGAGCCCGCGCTGATGGACTGGCTCGACATCGTGGCACTGGCAACGGTGTGCGACGTGGTGCCACTCGTTGGTCTCAACCGGGCCTTCGTGACGAAGGGTCTGACGGTGATGCGTGGGCGCCGCAATGTGGGGTTGCGGGCGCTCGCCGATGCCGCGGGACTGAAAGAGGCGCCGACCCCCTATGCGCTGGGCTTCGTGCTGGGGCCTCGGATCAACGCGGGCGGGCGAATCGGGGATTCGGGCCTGGGCGCGCGCCTGCTGTCGCTCGACGACGAGAGCGAGGCCGCTCGGATCGCCGTCACTCTCGACAAGCTCAACCGCGAGAGGAAGGCGATCGAGCAGGAGATCCTCGCCTCGGCGCTGGCGGCAAGCGAGATCGAGATTGCCGCGGATCCCTCGCTTGCCATGGTCATCCAAGGCTCGCGCGACTGGCACAAGGGGCTTGTCGGGCTGGTCGCCAGCCGCCTGACCGAGCGCTTCGGGCGGCCCTCGCTGGTGATTGCCTGGGGCGCGAATGGCGAGGGCACCGGCTCGTTGCGCTCGATCGCGGGCGTCGACATCGGCGCCGCAGTCCGTGCCGCGGTCGCCGATGGCCTGCTCTTGAAGGGTGGCGGGCACAGCATGGCCGCCGGTCTGACCGTTGCCGAGGACAAGTTCGGTCCGCTCAAGCAGTTCCTCGGCGCCCGCCTCGCCGGCTCGGTCGACAATGCGCGTGGCGCGGCAGGCCTCAGCATCGATGCCGCACTGACACCGCGCAGCGTCAACGCCGAGCTGATCGGCCTGATCGAAAAGGCCGGACCGTTCGGCCAAGGCAATCCCACGCCACGTTTCGCCTTTCCGGCCCATCGCATCCGCAGCGTCCGCGTAATGGGGGAGGCCCATATGCGTGTATCGATCGAGGCGGGCGACGGCTCCAAACTCGAAGGCGTCGCCTTCCGGGCGGTCGGATCGCCGCTCGGCGACGCCATCACTGCCGCAGCAGGTGGCCTGCCCATGCACATCGCCGGCCACCTTCGCCGCGATACGTGGGGTGGACGCGAGAAGATCGAGCTGCAGATCGAGGACGTCGCCGATCCGCGCAAGCAGTAGGAGAAGGTTTTAGGGATTGGGTTTCAGGGGTCAGGGGGAACGAGTTTCCCCTGAAACCTAGCACCTGAAACCTAGCCCCTCGCTCTCCCGGCTTGACGGCGGGGCCGATCGCGCGCTACGACACAACTATGTCACTTTCTTGCAACATTTGACGCTTCAATTGTGCCCCGCGGGCACATGTGATGCTCGAATGCGCCTTTCCAGGTGCGGAACGGGGCCGGGATCAGCCGGTCGAGACGCGGGTGGGCAACAGCTGTTGTGAGAGCAACACTCTTCCAGGCGATCATGCCGCGATTGCAGCGGCTGCGGCAGGACGCACCAGCAATGGTGCATTCGGTCACCCAATGGGTGCGCGCTGCCGCTCGCCGAGCCGAGGCCACCGCGCGTGACGGGTTCGAGCGCTTCAAAGCGCGCCGCGCCCGCTCACGCACCAAGTTCCGCCCGTTCGGCCGCGGCCGGGGACCGGCCTACTACCTCGGCCTGACCGTCATTTGCGGCGCGCTGCTCTCGGGTTTCCTCACCTACGCCATCTTGACCGGCCTCACGCCGATCGAGCCACGCCACGATGTCGTCGTCAGCATGCTGCTCGTCAACATCCTGTTCGTCGTTGCCATGCTGGTTGCCGTGGCGCGCCAGGTCGGGCAGTTGATCAAGGCCCGCCGCAACCGGGTTGCCGGTGCCCGGCTGCACGTCCAGATCGTGACGCTGTTCTCGGTCATCGCGGTGGTGCCAGCGATTGTGATCGCACTGTTTGCCACCTCTTCCCTCAATCGGGCGCTCGACCACCTGTTCTCGCGCGGCACCCAGAAGATCGTCGGCAATGCCCGCGAGGTCGCGCGCGCCTATCTCCAGGAGCATGGGCAAGTGATCCGCTCCGATATTGTTGCCATGGCGAGCGATGTGGAGGGATGGGCAGGCCAGCTCGCCAACGCCCCGGGCGAGCTCGGGACGGCCCTGCTCGGGCAGTCGAGCCTGCGCAACCTGTCGATGGCCCGCATTATCGACGGCAATGGCGAGACGATTGCAGCTGCGCCCATCCTCAACAGCCCCGGACCCAATCCCGCCCTCAAGCGCTACCTTGCGGCGGCAGCTTCGGGCGATGTGGTGATCGTGCCACCCGGCAAGACCGACGAGGTCGGCGCGCTGAAACGCCTCTCCAGCCTGAGCGATGCCTATCTCTACGTGGCGCGCTCCGTGAACGGCAAGGTGCTGAGTCAGCTGCGCGAGACGGAGCGAACCGTCGCCATGTTCAAGGAACTGGAGGAGCGCCGCGTCGGCTCCCAGCTCGCGATCGGCCTCATGTATGTCGAGTTGACGGTGATGTTGCTGCTGGCGGCGATCTGGCTCGGCATGCGACTGGCGAACGGCCTCGTCGCCCCGATCCGGCGGATGATCTCGGCCGCCCAGGAGGTCGCCCGCGGCAATCTCGACGTGTCGCTGCCCGTGAAGGCGCGGGAAGGTGATCTTGCCCACCTCTCGACCAATTTCAACCAGATGACGGCGGAGCTCGGCAAGCAGAGGAACGCCCTCGTCAGTGCCAACGAGCAGCTCTCGAGCCGCCGCCGCTTCATCGAGGCCGTGCTCTCGGGGGTCTCGGCCGGTGTCATCGGCGTCAATGCCGCCGGGCTCATTACCCTCGTCAATCCCTCCGCCCGCATCCTGCTCGGCAAGCGCGACGAGGAGCTGGCCGGCATGGCGCTCGCCGATGCCATCCCGGAGTTCGCGGCACTCCTGGCCAATGCCCGATCCGAGACCCGCAAGGACCGTCTCTCTGGCCAGGTCGACCTCGATGTCGATGGGTCGGAGCGCAATTTCGCCCTCCAAGTCACCCGCGAGCAGTCGGCTGGCGACAACGGCTTCGTCGTCACCTTCGACGACATCACCGGCCTAGTCGCTGCCCAGCGCACCTCCGCCTGGGCCGATGTGGCGCGCCGCATCGCCCACGAGATCAAGAACCCATTGACGCCGATACAACTCTCGGCCGAACGCCTCAAACGCAAATACGCCTCCGTCATCACCGAGGATCGCGAGGTATTCGATCGCTGCACCGATACGATCATCCGCCAGGTCGGCGACATCGGGCGCATGGTCGACGAGTTCTCCTCCTTCGCCCGCACACCCAAGCCCGTGATGGAGCCCTACGACGTGTGCGAGATCGTGCGCGAGGTGGTGTTCCTGTTCCAGAGCAGCAATCCGGGGATCGAGCTCCTGATCAATGTGCCGGCCACGCCGGTTCCGTTGTCCTGTGACCGGCGGCTGCTCAGCCAGGCGCTGACCAATCTCGTCAAGAACGCAACCGAGGCGATCGGCGCCGCACGCGAGAGCAAAGAGGCCCCCGCCGGCTACAAGGGCCAGATCGAGGTCATGGCGGCGGTGCATGAGACCAACGTCGAGCTCGCCGTGATCGACAACGGTGTCGGCTTGCCGAAAAAGGACCGCAACCGGCTGGTCGAGCCCTATATGACCACGCGCGCAAAGGGCACCGGTATCGGCCTCGCCGTCGTCAACAAGGTGACCGAGCAGCATGGCGGCGAGCTGCGTCTGGAGGACGCTCCGGTGACGGAGTCGCGCCGCTCGGGCGCTGCGCTGCGCATCCTGCTTCCGCTTGCCTGCCTGATCGCACGGGGCGAAAATCCCATGGAATTGCCGCCGAAGGCTGCCGAGTAGCCGGCAGCACAGCATTGAGCCTCAAAGGAGTGACCGATGACCGCTGACATCCTGATCGTCGACGACGAGGCCGACATTCGCGAGCTGGTTGCAGGCATTCTCGAGGACGAGGGGTTCAAGACGCGGCTTGCGCGCGACAGCGAGGAAACTTTCGCCGCCATCGAGGAGCGCCGCCCCTCCCTCGTCATCCTCGATATCTGGCTGCAAGGCAGCCGGCTCGATGGCCTGGAGGTGCTCTCCCTGATCAAGAAGCAGCACCCCGACCTGCCGGTCGTCATCATTTCCGGTCACGGCAACATCGAGACGGCGGTCACCGCGATCCGACGCGGCGCCTATGACTATATCGAGAAGCCGTTCAAGGCCGACCGGCTGGTGCTCGTCACCCAGCGCGCGCTGGAAGCCTTCGCGCTGAAGCGCGAGAACCGCGAGCTGCGCGAGCGCTCGACCATCTCGAGCGACATGATCGGCCACTCCTCCAATCTCTCCCAATTGCGCCAGGCACTCGAGCGCGTCGCCCGCACCAACAGCCGCGTGATGCTGCGCGGGCCGTCGGGATGCGGCAAGGAGCTGGCCGCGCGCTTCCTGCACCAGAACTCCGCTCGCCCGAGCGGCCCCTTCATCGTGCTGAATGCGGCCGTGCTCGCGCCCGAAAGCGTCGAGGTGGAGATGTTTGGCACCGAGGACCGGCTCGGCGGGCCGCGCAAGGTCGGCGCGCTCGAATCGGCCCACAATGGCACTCTCTACATCGATGAGGTGGCGGACATGCCGCTGCAGACCCAAAGCAAAGTGCTGCGGGTCCTGGTCGAGCAGAAATTCCAGCGCGTGGGTGGCTCCCACAAGGTCAGCGTCGACGTCCGGATCATCTCCTCGACCAGCCGCGATCTCGACCGCGAGATGGCCGAAGGGCGATTCCGCGAGGAGCTCTTTCACCGCCTCAGCGTGGTGCCGATCCGCGTGCCGGGCCTTGCCGAGCGGCGCGAGGACATCCCCGAGCTGGTCGAATTCTTCGTCAAGCAGATTGCCGCTTCATCCGGCCTCGCGCCGCGCCGGATCGGCGAGGATGCCCTCGTGATCCTCCAGGCCCACGACTGGCCGGGCAACGTCCGCCAGCTGCGCAACAACATCGAGCGGCTGCTCATTCTGGCGGGAGGGGAGCCCGATTCCGTCATCACCGCCGATATGCTGCCCGAGGAGATCGGCTCGGGTGTGCCCTTCAGTGCCAATGGCGGCTCGGAGCACCTGATGTCGATGCCGCTGCGCGATGCGCGCGAGGTGTTCGAGCGCGACTATCTGATCGCCCAGATCAATCGGTTCGGCGGCAACATCTCCAAGACCGCCGAGTTCGTCGGCATGGAGCGATCGGCCCTCCACAGGAAGCTCCGCACACTCGGGGTCTCCTCCTCGGACCGTGGCGGCGAGGGGCGCTGAAGGCGCTCAACCGCTTGCTGAGGACACTCCGAACAATAACCACTACGTGTTGTCGTCAAGTCGAGCACGGGATCTGTAGGGTGCAATAGGCCTGCTTCAGGCCGTATTGCACCACCCCGGATCGCAACGCTGGCCGCAGGTGCAATACGGCGAAGGCGCCTATTGCACCCTACGTCGATGCGCATCCGCTCGCGAAAAAGATTCAGTTATTGTTCTGGCTGTCCTAAGCCTGCCGGCGCAACCTCCCCTTCGGCCCGCTACCGGCAGAAAAGAAGAGCAGCGATGAAAGTCATCATCTGTGGCGCCGGCCAGGTCGGCTACGGTATCGCCGAGCGGCTGTCGGCCGAGGGCAACGACGTCTCGGTCATCGACATCTCGGGCGAACTGGTGCAGCGGGTCAACGACAACCTCGAGGCGCGCGGCATTCTCGGTCACGGCTCGCACCCCGAAGTGCTCGCCACTGCGGGCGCGGGCGATGCCGACATGATCATCGCGGTCACCTTGCACGACGAGATCAACATGGTCGCCTGCCAGATCGCGCATTCCCTCTTCAACATCCCGACCAAGATCGCGCGCGTCAGGGCCCAGAGCTACCTCGATCCGCAATGGAGCCATATGTTCGCCCGCGAGAACATGGCGATCGACGTGACCATCTCGCCCGAGCTCGAGGTGGGCGAGGTGGTGCTGCGCCGCCTCAACCTGCCGGGCGCCTTCGAGACCATGAGCTTTGCCGACGGCCAGGTCGCAGGTGTTGGCGTGCGCTGCGAGGAAGGCTGCCCGATCGTCGATACGCCGCTCAAGCAATTGTCGGAATTGTTCCCGGATCTGCCGGTCGCCATCGTCGCCATCGTGCGCGAGGGCCGGATCTTCGTGCCGCACCGGGACGACCAGCTGCTGGTGGGCGATGACGCTTTCTTCGTCGCCCCACACGACCAGGTCGGTCGCACGCTCAAGATCTTCGGTCACGACGAGCAGCAGTCGCGCCGGGTGGTGATCGCTGGCGGGGGCAATATCGGCCTCTACGTCGCCCGCGAGATCGAGAAGCGCTATCCCCATATCCAGACCCGGGTGATCGATTTCAACCGGCAGCGCGCCGCCGAGATCGCCGCCATGCTGCCCCGCACCGTCGTGCTGCACGGCTCGTCCTTGAGTGAGAGCCTGCTGCGCGAGGCCGACATCACGCGCACCGATACGATCGTCGCCGTCACCAACGACGATCAGGTCAACATCCTCACCTGCGTGCTCGCCCGCCAGCTCGGCTGCCTGCGCAATTTATGCCTCATCAACAGCCCCAGCTATTCGACGGTCGTGCGCTCGCTCGGCATCGGCGCGCAGGTCAATCCGCGCACCATCACCATCTCGCGGATCCTCCAGCACGTCAGGCGCGGGCGCATCCGCGGCGTGTTCTCGATCAGCAACGGCCAGGCCGAGCTGATCGAGGCGGAAGCCTTCGAGACGGCGCCCATTGTCGGCCGCCCCTTGCGCGAGCTGCGCCTGAAGGAGGGCGTGCGGTTCGGCGCGATCCTGCGCGACGGCAAGATCATCACCCCGACCGGCTCGACGGAGCTGCAGGCCAAGGACCGCGCCATCGTCTTCGCCACCTCCGAGCACGTCCGCGACGTCGAGCGTATGTTCAGCGTGAGCCTCGAATATTTTTGAGCGGACTCTTTCCCTTCTCCCAAGGGGAGAAGGTGGCCGGCTGAAAGCCGGTCGGATGAGGGGTAGCACGATTGGTTTGGCTCATTGCCAGTCTTTTCCACACTGCCCCGATGGTCTACTCTCTGTTGAGTGTACGGTGCGGGGAACGTGGGGCGCAGATGTCGGGCTCGGTCGACACCTCCGGCAAGCGGCTGAAAGTCTTCCTCTCGTATTCGCGGAAGGATTTGGCTGTCGCCGAGAAGCTGCGCGACCGGCTGCTGGCGGCAGGCTTCGAAGCCTATCTCGACAAGCACGACATCCTGCCGGGCGAGCCTTGGCAGGAGCGGCTCGGCAAGCTGATCGAGACAGCCGACACGGTCGTTTTCCTGCTGTCGCCGGATTCGGTCGGGTCCAAGATCTGCGACTGGGAGGTGAACGAGGCCGAGCGCCTCGCCAAACGCATCCTGCCGGTCGTGATCCGCGACGCCGATGCCGACAAGGTGCCGGGCCGACTGAAGCGCCTCAACTACATCTTCATGCGTGATGCGGCCGAGGAGGCGGACGGAACGGCGACGCTGGGCACCGCGCTCCTGACCGACATCGACTGGATCCGCGAGCACACGCGGCTCGGCGAGCAAGCAGGCGATTGGGAGCGGGGTCAACGCACCGAAGCGCTGCTCCTGCGCGGCGCCCCACTCGCCGCCGCCGAGCTCTGGATTTCGGAGCGCCCCCGCCAAGCCCCCGAGCCAACCGCGCTGCACCGCGATTTCATCCGTGCGAGCCGAGTGGGGGAGCAGGCCCGCCAGGAGCGCGAGAAGGCGCAGATCGCCAAAACTCGGCGCGCGCAGCGGCGCTCGTATGTGGTGTTGACGCTGATGCTGGCCGGTGTGGTGGGTGGCGGTTGGGGCGTGTACGAGTTCTGGAAGAGAGTGATGATCAACCAGTCGGAGTTCATTGCCAGCCAAGCCGCACAACAAGTACGCAGAAACAACCCTATTGCGGCCACCCTCTTGGCGATCGAGGCACTACCTGATGCCGCAGGTTCGAACCCCGCAGCCCGTCTGTTACCATATCAAGCTGCTGCGGAGGTCGAGTTAGAGATTGCATGGAGAGATTGGCTCGGCAGCCCAAGTCGGTTGTGGGACGGGGCAAAGGGTAAGCGGAATGCAGCTCCTGCAGGCCATACGGATAGTGTTTCTGCGGTTACCTATTCGCTTGATGGGCGGTTGGTCCTGACCGGCTCAGTTGATCGCACAGCTCGGTTGTGGGAGGCGGCGACTGGAAAGCCAGTATCTGTGCTCACTGGGCATGAGAGCAGCGTCGATGTAGCCGAATTCTCTTCAGACGGGCGGCTGGTAATGACCGCGTCGGCCGATGGCTCTGTTAGAGTGTGGGAAACTGCGTCGGGCAAAGAGTTTTCCCGGATCGACGCGTATCATAGCGGCTACCGCGCGGTCGCAATCTCTCCCGATGGCCGTCTTATAATGACCGGTAGGATGGACAAGACCGCACAATTGTGGGAGGCGGCAACCGGCAAGTTGTTTGCAACACTGACTGGCCACGAGCATAGCGTTGGGGCAGTGGCATTCTCGCCAAACGGGCGGATAGCCCTCACTGGCTCATGGGATGCAACGGCGAAACTATGGGATGTGGCAACCGGTAGGGAAATTGCGACCCTTTCAGGCCACGACGGTGCGGTTCGCGCAGTCGCCTTCTCGCCCGACGGTCAATTGATCCTCACGGGAACCGAAACGTTTATGGAAGTCGACGATGAAGGAGATTTCAGTTTAAGTGCTACGAGCGACAACAAGGTGCGCCTTTGGGATGCCACCACCGGCAATTTTGTTGCAGCGTTTACCGGTCACACAAGTGCCGTCGTCAAGATGTTTTTCTCTCCCGATAGCCGGCACATCTTGACAACGTACAGTGACGGTTCAGCTTATCTTTGGGATGTCGAGACATACAATATTATTGCTAAACTGGCAGGCGACGAGGATCCCGAAAAGGTCGACTTCGATCTGTTCGCAACATTCTCTCGCGACGGTAGAATCGCTGCAATTGGGTCAAGGAACGAAGGCAAGATCCACCTGTTCGAGGCCGCAACTGGTCGGTCATTGGCACGACTCGCTGTCGGTGAAGCAGAGGTCAATGCGTTTGACTTTTCGCCTGACGGGAAGCGGCTCGCTGCTGGCTCAAGCGACGGGTCGCTGCAGTTCCTTGAGCCGTGGCCCGGGGTGGAGTCATTGGCCGCTCCGGGGAATGAGATTGCAGTGCTCACAGGCTTTGCAGGGTCCGTAGATGCCGTGGAATTCTCAAGCGACGGGTTGCTGGTTGCCACTGGAGATTCCCACAACACGGTCCGATTTTGGGAAGTCTTGACTGGCAAAGAGGTCGCGAAGCACGTTGGTGATGTGGTCGCTTTCTCAGTTGGTGCGAAATTGTGGCTTTCGCCTGACCGTCGTATCTGGGATGTGGTGACAGGACATGTAGTGTCGGCGCCTGTCATTCAGATACACGATAGTTTGTTTGGAGGCGCGTTTTCTCATGACGGACAGTTAATTGCCACCAGTTATATAAAACAGTTGCGAATATGGGATCTGACGACTGGGAAGTTGCAATCCGAGATTACCAAAGAGTTTCCTGATGCCGCCGGATTGGTGGCTATTTCGGCGGACAACCGGATGTTGCTGGCCCCATCAACCGACTACGACTCTAACTCTGGGAAGCCAATCGCTACAGCGCGCCTTTGGGATGTTTTGACGCGGAAGGAACTTGCCACGTTGTCTGGGCATTTGGATCAAGTTGCCGCCGTCGCCTTTTCCCCGGATGGTCTGTTAGCTCTAACCGGCTCGCTGGATAACACGGCGCGTTTATGGAATGCCAAGACCGGCATGTTGGTGGCGACTCTAGTAGGTCACAACGACGATGTCCGAACAGTAGCCGTTTCACCAAACGGCCGACTAATCGCGACAGGCTCGGGTTCTGGTTCGAATGGAACATCCAAGGACAACACAGCGCGAATTTGGCAGGTAGCAACGGGCCGGCAGATCGCCAAGTTCGTGGGGCACGTGGATAGTGTCAATGATGTTGCCTTCTCGCCGGACGGTCGGTTGGTCGTGACCGCCGGGAGCGATAACACCGTTCGATTGTGGCATGTTTTTCCCACCACCCAGGCTCTGGTCGACGAGGTCAAGTCGACTGTGCCACGCTGCCTGACGGCCGAGGAGCGCGCCCAGTTTCACCTCTCTACAACTCCTCCTCGCTGGTGCTCCGCGCGCCAACTCTGGCCATATCAGGACCCTGCGAAAACCCCGCCCCCGCCGCTCACCTGGGACGAACGCCTCGTTGCGGCTTGGGACGCCGCCGTCGGTTTGCTCGCCCCACACCCCTCGCCTGGAACA
>JANNSW010000659.1:0-3584 GCA_031403055.1 Hyphomicrobiaceae bacterium
TGGCGCGTCCCCTCTCCCCGCAACGCCCTTCGCGGAACGTGGAGAGGGTTCTGGTGAGCGGCAACCACGAGCCCCTCGCCATCGACGACATGCAAACTGGTTGCGCGCGGCCGGTTTCGGAGGGTAAGCTGCCGCAAACGATGGCGCGGGGGACGTCGATCGAATCGACGCGAGCGACCCCAAGCCGACATAGCGACCTCGGTGCTCGCGACAGTCATGAATGGCCGCAGTGCGGACAAACCAGCCCTCCTTTTCTTCCTAAGGTCTAATGAGGATTGCAGTTGGCGACTTGCACCGGGACGGCCCTGAGGTCCGGTTGCTAACACCGAAAATTTCGAAGCTACCAATTCGGATCGCGACCCTCGAGGTCGGCATCGGGAGCCAGTTGTTGCTTTTGTGCGGAGATGTGAACGGGCCTGACATAGACAAGCTCCAGAGCGCCGACGTACGCCTTGGTCAAATCAACAAAGCCCCGACCGCACGCCATCGGGAGCCTGCCAATGCCCCGGCCGATGACCAGAAGAGGGGCGGCCAGGCCGGGAATGCGGATGCTGGGCGAGGCGATTTGGTTGGTGGTGATGTCGGTCATAGGGGTTCTCCTTGTCGCGGAACGCTGTGTGCTGTTCCTTGAGGAGCAAGCTAGCGATGCGCCGTCAGGCGGCTGCCGATCCGGGCGTCAAGCGCCCGTCAATGCGGCGCCAATTCTACTAAGTTGACGTCAAATCGCCTGGACAACGGAAGAAGCGCGCTGCAAAGCAGGTTCCATGACGGCTTACCGGTTTCATTTCTTTGGTCCGCCCCGTTTTGAGACCGCGGCAGGAGATTCGATTGCGGTCCGGTCGCGCAAGGGCGTTGGCCTGTTGGCCTGCCTTGCCTTGGCCGGCGGCAAGCCGGTCGGTCGCGATCAGATTTGTGCGTTGCTGTGGTCGGACCGGCAGACGGCCCAGGCCCGAGCGAGCCTGCGTCAGCTGCTGTTCGATCTGCGCCGCGATATAGGCTCTGTCGGCGAGGTGTTCGAAACCGCGAGCGATGGCGCGATCTCCTGCAATGAAATGGCCGTTCAGTCCGATATTGCCGACTTTCACCGGTTCCGCAGGGTCGACGACCGGCTGACACTGGAGCGGGTGTTCGAGCTCCGGCGCGGCCAGTTCATCGAAGGTCTATCGCCGGAGGATGCTGCCTTCGCTGATTGGATCGAGGACAATCGGCGGACACTGGACACTCTGTGGTGCGAGGCAACGGCCCGGCTGCTGCGTATCCTCGACCGTGAAGGCGATCATCGTCGAGGCTTGGAGATTGCCGGCCAAGTGCTGTCCGTCGATCCACTTTGTGAGCTGGCCCATCAGTCGGTGATCAGAGCGCATCTCGCCTCGAACAATCGCAGTTTCGCGCTTAAACACTATCAGGAGTTCCGCGAGAAGCTCGATCGTGAGCTGGGCGTGGAGCCTGACGCACTGACCCAGCAAATCATACAGGCTGCATCGGCGCCGCAGACCCTGCCGACCGCATCCATCGAGGTTTCGAAGCCTGTTACTTTGGCACGCAGACCAAAGGCGTCGATCGCTGTCCTGCCGTTCGAGCTGCTCAGTCAAAACGCGGATAACCTGCACTTCGCCGAGGGTTTGGCGGAAGACTTGAGGACCGGGTTGTCCCGTTTTGCTGACTTGGCGCTCTTCGCCCAGGCTTCGGTCAGGGAACATGCCCAGTCTGGCAGAGACAGGCCGCGACCGCTCGATGCCGACTATCTGGTGCGCGGCAGCGTGCGGCGGGCCGAGCAACGCATCCGCGTCTCTGCGAGCCTTGTTCATGCCGCTGATAGCACGATGCTCTGGTCCGAGCACTTCGATCGTGAATTCGCCGATATCTTCGCACTTCAGGACGACATCGTACACCGCATTGTCGCTGTGCTGGCGGCCCGCATCCAAGCATTCGAGATGGCAAAGACACTGCATAAACCGGCCATCGATTACCAGGCCTACGACCTGTTCCTGAAGGCCCGGTTTCTGCAGCAGGGAAACAACAAGGAGGGTATTCTCGCGGCCCGCCCCCTGCTTCGCGACGCCATCACGCGCGAGCCGAGCTTCGCCTCCGCCTATGCCGAGCTTTCGATTGGATATGTGACCGAATATGAAAGCGATTGGTGTCCCGACAACGCAGCCGTCAGTCGGGAGGCGCTTACCCTCGCCCGGAAGGCGGTCGCGATCGATCCAACCAACAGCAACGCCCACAGGGCGCTTGCCGCCGCGGAATTCTACTGCAACCGCGACTTCGATACCGCCAAGGCCCATGCCGATATGGCGCTCGTGCAAAATCCGAACGATCAGGTCAGCCTATGCTTTCTGGGTTTCGCATTGACCTGCAACGGCTCCGTCGCTGAGGGGCAGTACTACTCCGCTGAATCTTTCAAGCTCAACCCACTGGCGCCCGATTCTTGCTTCATCACGCTCGGTCTAGGGGCGTATCTCGATGGCAGGTACGCTGATGCGGTCAATGGATTTGTGCGGGTCTCCGGGGTCTATGAAGAAGCTCTTGCCTGTATGGCGGCGGCACTCTGGAACCTCGGTCAGCATGATACCGCGCGCGCTGCCATGCAGCGGTTCATGGCGCTCAAACGCCAGAAAATGGCCGTCTATCCCGGCAACGACGCCGAGCAATGGCGATCATATTTTCTCAGGCTCATTCCGATAACCGATCACGCTGCCTTGGAGAAATTGTTCGCGGGATTCCGGAATGCCGGGCTACCCGTCTGAAATGCGCATAGGGGCTATTCGGGTGATCGTCGTTTGACGTCCGCTTACCGCTCAGATCGACTATTTGTTCGCCTCGGGCGCGCTCGACCGCTTTCTGTCGCGATTGGCCCACACCGCCAGCCTCGACGCCCCACTCACATGTCCGCTCATGCTCCGAGCGGACAAGATGGTTGCAGCAGTGAGCCCGTCGTCGCTCGGCGCTGCGTCCGCGTGATGTTTTCCCCCATGTTCTGGGGCGCCGACCGCCTCCGCCATGTCGACCGCCGGCTCGCGACGGGCGGGATGGCAGGGGGGCCGTGCCAGCACGTCGCCCCACACCCACCCTCACCCCCCCTTCTCCACCCCGATCACGAAAAGCACCCAGTAGTCCTGCTTGCTGCAGCCCTCGATCGGGGGCATCAGGCTGCCGGGGATGACCGGGAACACGGCTCGCGGCGCCTTCGCCGGCGAGCACGAGTTGCTGCCTGCGGCCGGTTTGTAGCGCGCGGAGCGGCATTTGAGGTGGGTCACGTCATGCAGCGTCGCGCCGGCGCCGAGCTCCCAGCGATGCGCGCCGTCCTTGTCCTTGGGATGAATGGTCAGCACGGAGATCAGCTCGCGGCCGCCGGTGACGAGATACTTGCCGGGCGCAAGCGGCACGTCCGGCTGCTCCATGATCAGGCCGTTCTCCTCGAGCCACCAGTCCGCGCCATCGAACTGCCATTTCGCGGGCGCGACGCCACCCGCGGCCTGCAACTGCTCGAAATTCGTAAGCCGCACGCCGCGGGGACCCGGATCCACGCGCCACAGGCCCCAGGATTCGGCTCCCGTCCCCGAGGTCGCGCCCGGATCGGC
>JANNSW010000660.1:0-3104 GCA_031403055.1 Hyphomicrobiaceae bacterium
TAAACGTCAGAATGTCGGGCAAAGAAATGTCATGCACACTCAATCCCCATCATCTGGATAAAGCACGACTGTCACGCTCGCGCCCACTTTCGCAATTCTACTCAAGAGCTCGTTGGGCAATGCTCCGCGCCACCCGCAAAATCGGCCTAAGCGCCCGATCCGACTCTGAGATTTGATGGTGGGCGGTATAGGGATCGAACCTATGACCCCACCCGTGTGAACAGCGGGTTCCGACGGTCCGCCGCGTGCCGCCGGGTATCGCCTTGATCGGAATGGCGTTCTCGATCGCCGCGCCGCGGAGCACCGTTCAGTCACATGCTGTTTCGGCGAAAACCGGCTCTTCTGCTACCCCACGGCTACCCCGAGTGCTTTTTCGGTTTCCCGACAACCACTTGTCGAGACCAGCGGACAGAGTATCGACGTCGACGGTGTGTTTTGACCCATAGCGCCATAAGACGCCGACGGATGGGCATGTAGAACCCCACGTCAGGTATTAGCGGAAGCGGACGTTTGGGATGAAGGGTGCAGCGGATTGGATATCTGCGCACTCAAGTACCGCTGCACAAGCATGGTTGCGGCCTGCGACGCAGCAGTTGAGTAGCCGCTGTCGCCATGGACGAGGATCAGCGAGATCGCGCCTTCCGACAGCAGCCAGACGGCGCGTGCGAGCTCCTTCGACCGCTCGACGCCCGACCGCGCAAGCAGATCGGCAAGGCAATCCTCGAGCTGCGCCTTGTGTCTGCGTGCAATCTTGCGCGCCGGGTGACCGGGCTGATCGGCCAGCTCGATGACGAGGCGTGTGAATCCGGAACCCGCCCATCGCGGCCGGTCGGCCCACACGGCCAGACCGCGAAACATCTCCGTCACGATCTCTTCCGGTGACCCCGACAGCTTGTCACCGAACGTCCGGAAAGCGCGGAGCGCAAGCTCATGCTGCTCGGCGATAACGTCGGCCAGCAATCGATCCTTGCTCTCGAAGTGATGGTAGAGCGTGCGTTTCGTCAGTCTCGCGGTCGCCGCGATCTCGTCCATCGTCACCCTGCTGTAGCCCTGTCGGCGGAACAGCTGATAGGCCGCTTCTAGAATGCGCTTGCGTGTCGGCTCGGCGGCTCGCGGCATCGGGGCTGGCTTTCAAAGTATACTCAATAGTGAATTTACACGAGCGCGGCGCGGTTTCAAATCTGGGAGTATCAGCCTTGCTTGGGAGAATTGCACCATGTCTCATGCTTCCCGACTGACATTGCGAGGCATCACGGCACGGCCGGTCGTCCTGAAGCTGAAGCGACCCGTCGTCGCCCGTATCGCCACCATCACCGACTGGCCTATCATCCTGATCGATCTAATCACGGAGGAAGGCGTCGTCGGACGCAGCTATCTCGAGCCCTACGTTGTCAAGTCGATGCGCTACCTCGTGCCGTTGCTGCAGGACCTCGGCGTCATGCTGAAGGGTCGGCAGGTCGCACCGGCGGAGCTATTCGAGGCCTCGCGCAAGTCGCTTCACTTCGTCGGCTACGAAGGGTTGTCGATGATCGCCGCATCCGGTCTCGACATGGCGGCCTGGGATGCGCTGGCCAAGGCTGCGAATTTACCGCTCTGCGTCCTGCTCGGCGGCTCAGTCGGACCGGTGAAGGCCTACAATAGCAACGGGCTTTGGCTAAAGGCGCCCGAGGCCGTCGCCGAGGAGGCGATCGAGCTGCGCGAGGAGGGCGGCTTCAGTGGGTTGAAGCTGCGTCTCGGACGCGAGCGGCCTGCCGACGACCTGGCGACGATCGCGGCGGTCCGGAAAGCCATCGGCGACGAGATGCGCCTGATGGTCGACTTCAACCAGGGGCTTAACTTCGCGGAGGCCCTGCATCGCTGCCACGCAATCGACGGCCATGGCCTCGAATGGATCGAGGAGCCGATCGTCTACGACAACCTGGACGGTCTTGCCCAGCTCACAGCGGAGCTGAGGACGCCGCTCCAAATCGGCGAGAACTTCTATGGCCCGCGTGAGATGCACAAGGCGCTGCAGAAGAAGGCCAGCGACCTCATCATGCCGGACTTTATGCGGATCGGTGGCGTATCCGGCTGGATGCGCGCGGCGGCGATCGCGGGTGCTGCGGGCATACCGATGTCGACCCATCTTTACCCGGAGGTCGCGGCCCACGTAATGCGCGCCACCGAGACGGCCCACTGGCTCGAATGGCAGGACTGGGCCGATCCCGTGCTGCAGAGACCCTACGACATAAAGGACGGGCTGCTGCACATCCCGGATGCTCCGGGCGTCGGCCTCGAATGGAACGAGGATGCCGTCTCCGCAAACCAGCTACATTGAGCTAGTGTGGCCAAGCCGCGAGGACCTCGCCGCGCGATGGTCACGCGCCGTCCAGCAAGATGAGCATGTCCTTCGCCGCAGCCCGACGGAGCTCGATTAGAGGCTTGTACTCGGTTGAATTGTACCAGGCGTCGAGCGCGGCCCTGTCCGGAAATTCGACGATCACCACGCGCTGCGGTTGCCAGACCGCATTGTCTGCCTCGAGCACTACGTGTGAGCCCGGCTTGGTGATATAGCGACCGCCATGCTTGGCGATGAGCGGGCCGACCTTGACCCGATACTCCTCAAACTTGGCAGCATCCGTGATGGTGTGCTCAGCAATCAAGTAGGCTGGCATGATCGTGCCTCTCCGATAGATTTTCTGCAATGCTACCATGAAGCTGCCGAACGAACAGCTAGACTTGGCGCTGTGTGCATCGGCAGTTGTTGGCCCATTGCAGGAATCTGCTGCAGCGCAGCAAATGGTCCGCTTGCTGGGGTGCTGCTGCCGCAAGTGGCCACCTCCTATCTCAGCTAGGTTTGCGATGTCGCGGGCCGAGCTGCGACGCGACAGGACACGGTCTGTTTGAAATCCCCTGGTGACACGAATGTTGGTTCTAGGCCTACTTGCTGGCGGGCACGCTTGCGAGAAACGCGGCAAGCTCGCTCGCATAAAGCCGCGCGAGGCCGCCCGTCGTGCCGTGGCCTCCGGTTTGCGCGGTCCCCTTGATGATAAAGAGCTGCCCGCCCTTCACGCGGCTCATGGCCTCGACCATAAGGCCCGACGAAACAGGATTGCGCTCATCGT
>JANNSW010000661.1:0-3364 GCA_031403055.1 Hyphomicrobiaceae bacterium
GATCGAAGGCATCAACAGCCTCGTGCAAGCCGCCAAGGCCAAGGCACGCGGCTATCGCAACCGCAAGACATTAAAGGCGATCACCTACCTCATCTCCGGCAAACTCGACCTCAGACTACCCACTTGAAACAGCGGGGAGCCATATAGTTTGTCGGACTGGGTGGGACAACGAAGGCAGGAATAGGTAAATCGTCCCCCGTTTTCAGCGTTCGAGGTGCGAAGCGCGACACGGGGCGATCGGCGCAAACACAATCTCGCCGAGACTGCGCTCATCTGCTATTCTGCGTTCATGACCGCAGCCTGCGAACAGCCCCGCCACATGACGACCGATGAGTTCCTGGTCTGGTCGCAGGACCAGCCCGGTCGCTTCGAGCTGGTCGATGGCATCGCGGTCGAGATGCAGGCTGAGCGCAACCGGCATGCCCGCGTCAAGGGGCGGATCTACCGGGCGCTCGGGGATGCCATTGCGCGAGCGGGCCTCACTTGCGAAGCCTGGCCGGACGGCGTCAGTGTGCGCATCGATGCTGCGAGATGCCGCGAGCCCGACGCCGCCGTGAGCTGCGGCGGGAGCAGTGACGACGAGGCGCTCGAGGTGTCTGGCGCCGTCATTGTCGTCGAGGTGCTGTCGCCCTCCAGCTCCGAGGACGACAAGACCCGTAAGCTCGCCGACTATGCCAGCGTGCCGGGCCTGCGCCACACTCTGATCGTCAACACGGAGGATCGCCACGTCATCCACCACCAGATCGGCGACACCGACGTGATCCTGACACGCATCGTGCGCTCGGGCGATCTCGTCCTCGATCCGCCGGGGCTGAGCGTGCCGCTGGCCGCGCTGCTGCCGCGTCCGTAGGCCCCGGCCCGCTACCCCTCCCCACGATGCAACCCGTCCAACGCGGGCAGCAGCACGACGCTTTCCTGCTCGTTGGGGTCGGTGCGGGCGATCACGGCGGTGCAGGGCGTGTCGGGGCTCGCATTGTAGGGAAGGTGGGGGACACCCGCCGGGATGTAGAGGAAATCGCCGGGCCGGCAGAGGCAGTGCTGCTCCAGCCGCTCGCCCCACCACATGCCGGATTCCCCCGTCAGCACATAGATCGCGGTCTCGTGCGCCGCGTGCAGGTGCGCCTTGGCGCGGGCGCCGGGCGGGATCGTGACGAGCTGGAGATGGATCCCCTGGGCGCCGACCGACTCCGCCGACACGCCGGGCTTGTAGGCGAGCGCCTGCTTGCCGGTGAACTCGGCGCCCGCACGCACGACGCGGCAGCCGCCTGGAGCTTTCGCACGCTCGTTCATGATCTCCTCCTGTTCTGTTCGTCTCGCCGCGGCTGCTCGACCCAGTGGATCGCCCGGCGGGCTCCTGCTAGGGTCTCGCATCTATAGAGCCAACGTCATCCGGGAGGAATGGAATGACACTGTTCTCAGTGACCCGCCGCCAGGGCCTCGGCCTGCTGGCTGGCGCCGTCACGCTCGCACTCTCCGCCTCGGCCGCGCTCGCGGGCGGCGAGATCCGCGTGCTCAACTGGCAGGGCTATGGCACCGACGAGAAGTGGGCGCTCGAAATGTTCGAGAAGAAGACCGGCATCAAGGTCACGCACGACTACTACAGCTCCGAGCAGGAGATGCTGACGAAATTGCGAACGAGCCCCGGCGTCTACGACGTCGTGCTCATCAACAGCATCTACGTGGCGGACGCCGTCAAGGAAGGCCTGATCCAGCCGATTGACACCGCCAGGATCAGCCATTTCGGCGATCTGTCGCCGGTCTTGCGCGACTCGACCAGCTTCAACCATGACGGCAAGGTCTACGCCGTCTCCTGGGTCTGGGGCCTGACCTCGTTCGCCTACAACAGCGACAAGGTGAAGGCCGTCCCGGATTCGATCGCGACCATCTTCGAGGACGCCGCCTTCAAGGGCAAGCTCGGCATGCGCGACGATGCGGTCGAAGCCGTGCAGATCGCCGCGCTCGCGACCGGTCAGGACATGAACAAGCCGGCCGACCTCGGCAAAATCAAGGACCGGCTGATGTCGCTGAAGACCCAGCTCAACACGTTCTGGTCGTCCGAGGACGAATGGAACAAGCATCTGGCTGGCGGCGATTTCGACATCGCCGTGTACTGGTCGGGGTCGGCGGCCCGCTCGAAGAAGGCGTTCAAGCTGCCGGTCGAGTACATCGTGCCCAAGGAGGGCGCGATCGGCTGGTTCGACGGGCTGACGGTTGCAACCAACGCGCCCAACGCCGAAGCCGCGCTCGCCTTCATCGACTTCATGGTCGACCCCGAGTTCTACGTGAAGTGGGACAACGACGTGGGTGCGCCCGCTTCGGCGAACGGCAAGGCCAATGCGATGCTGCCCGAGGACGCCATGAACCGGAAGGTGCTCGGCGACGCGGAGACCTTGAAGCGCGTGCACTTCATGGCGCCGATGACGGACGAGCAGCGCAAGTCCTATCAGGAGCTGTGGGACGAGGTGAAGACGAGCTTTGCGCAATAGAGCAGGGCATGCACTTGGTGTTGCCAGAAAGGGGCGACCGGCCGGTCGCCCCTCCGTCATCGCGATTGCAGATGTCCTGCCACGCACGGCGACGCTCAGATCTCACCAGCCTGGGGAGCCTGACGGGCTCCGTGTCGGACATGGATGATCACTACCTCGCCACCGGCTTCCTCGATCCGGTAGAAGATCAGATAGGGGTAGCGGCCGACCGGCAGTATCCTGACGCCACGATCGTGCTCGGTTTCGCGGCCGAGGCCGGGGAAGTCGGCAAGACTTTCGATCGCCGCTTTGATCCGCAATCCAACGCGGGTGGCGGCCTGCGGATTACGTTGGGCGAGGTAGGCGTGTATGCTCTCGAGATCGGAGATCGTGCGCTCGCTGTAGCGGACGATCATAGGCCGAACTTTTTCCAGACCGCAGCGATCTGCTCATCCGAGGCAAACTCACCACGGTCGGCTTGGGCCAGCCCCTCGTCGATGGCTTCGAGCTCCTCAGGCGTGAGCTTGTACACAGCGCCCCGCTGTGCGAGCTCGGCCAGTGCGAGCAGCGTTTCAGCGGCGCGGTTCTGCTCCTCCACGGGGAGCTCGCGAACCTTGGCGACGGCTTGGTCGAGCAGCGTGGTCATGGTGCTTCGATATCACGATGAGGCCTCATCGTCACCCGGCCAATCGCAGTCCGCCACCATGCCCATTGCGCTTGCGGCCGTGTGCCGTAAGAGGACTGAGCCAAACAGATCTGGATGGCGGTCATGTCGGCGTAGGCGGTCCCCGGCTGACTGCCCCGCTTGGCCCGGAAGGCCGGGTCCATATTCAGCATGACCAGGGCCAGCTTCCCCGTGTCCTCGAACAGGGAGGTGCGCTCCCACTCGCCGGTTGTGC
>JANNSW010000662.1:0-5991 GCA_031403055.1 Hyphomicrobiaceae bacterium
TCACCCTCGGTCAGTGCTTCAATGCCGGCGCCGTTCTCGTCGCCCAGCATCTCCACCCCGACACCGCGAGCCTCGAAGTGCCGGCGACGCCGGTCGTCCAGAAGATCGATGGGCCTGTCGCGGCAGCAGCCAAACGCTGATCGCGTTGACACAACGCAGCAGGCGGGTCACAATTCCAAATTGGTGGACGGTTTCAGATCGAAGCCGACATCGGCCGGGGACGAGGAGACGCGCCTGACCCGTAGCCGCCGTAGTGCCGGTGCTCAATACCCGTGTTGCAGAATTGCATCCTACGGCGATGAGCAACGTGTGCACCGCAACAGGCTCGGTTTTACTGATCTCAGCTGCGATGGCATTACCGCCCGAGACCACTTCTGTTCTCATTTTCGAGACGGGTCAGGTGCTGACGAGAACGGATTTGACGGCGTGGCTTTGCCGTGGTTGCACGATGACTTCAGGAGGCTCCTGGCTGATGGCGTCGGCACATCCCTGCTGTCGTCCTACCGGCGATGGCGCAAGTGGACGAACCAATAGACAGCGCCCACCATGAGGCTGCCGCCGACGAGATTGCCAATCGTGGCAATTGCGATGTTATGCAGCGCGGCCACTGCTGTCAGCGCCGAGGCGCTCGCTACTCCCGCATCAGCGGAAGCCCACAGATCGGGACCGGCCCACGCCTTCAGGATGAGGCCGTAAGGCAAGAGGTAGAGATTGGCGATCGAGTGCTCGAAGCCGGCCGCGACGAAGGCGGTAACCGGCGGCACGATGACGGCGACCTTGTCGGCCGTTGTGCGCGCGCCGAACGACATCCAGACGGCGAGGCACACGAGCACGTTGCAGAGCACAGCAAGAAAGAAGAGCTGAACTGTCGGCAGCGAGGCCTTTCCGGCCGCGATGGCGATCGCCACCTTGCCGACAGCCCCTCCGGCAAACGCGTGCTGTCCAGAGAGAAAGACGAGCACCGCCGTCGCCACAGCACCGAGGATGTTACCGGCATAGACGAGCGCCCACGCGCGCAAGAGGGCGGAGAGCGTGATTCGCCGGCTCGCGCAGGCGACGACCATGAGCGAGTCTCCGGTGAAGAGCTCAGCGCCACCTATGATGACGAGGATCAGCCCGAGTGAGAAAGCGAGCCCGGCCAACATCCGCATGACACCCCACGGCAGATCTCCCGACCCCGTCAGCACGACAGTCATGAAGTTGGCCCCAAGGGCAATGAACGCCCCGGCAAGGATGCCGAGTACGACCAGCGCAATGGCGTCACGCGAGGCCTTGGAGGCGCCAGCCGCCTCGCAGGCAAGCGCCATCTCGGAGGGCATGAGGGTCTCCATTTGTGGCTGCATAATCGTCTCGCATGGGATTGGAACTGAAACACCGGAAGCATGCCGGGAGGGTGATGCCTCGTCGTTCTGATGCGCAAGAATGACCGGCACGAGAACCGACCGCTCCCAGTTGCCCTTTCTCGCTTCACGGGCAGTCCGCCTGGTTGACTTGCATCAAGTTCCCATGCGCCGTTGTGGTGTTTGGTTAGTTTGATAGGGGGGTCATTCAGCGAAAGGAGGTCGAGACGTGACGCTTGGCAATCTGCTGGTTCACATCGACGAGAGCGAGCACGCGAGAACAAGCCTGCTCAGCGCAGTTCACTTGGCTGCTGCGCATGGCGCTGCACTAACCGGACTCTACCCGATCGCCGGCCTTGAGCCGCTCGCGATCGGCTTCGGAGCGAGTTCGACGGTGTACCGGGACAGGCTTGCCGAGGCGCAGTCGAAAGCTGCAGCAGCCGAGAGCTGGATGAAGCAGGAGGCCACAAGTCGTGGCGTCGCCGCGGAGTGGCTCACGAGTGAGGGGGACGCAGCGGTCTCCATGGCAATGGCGTCGCGGTACTTCGACCTCACCGTAACTTACAGGCATGCCCCGGCGCTGACCGTCGGATGGAACGTCGCTGAGGAAGTCCTGCTGTCGGGCGGACGGCCCTGTCTGGTTATGCCTCCCGCTTGGCGTCAGGCGATCGGAGCGCGTGCTGTTCTGGCGTGGAACGCGAGCCGCGAGTCGGCGAGGGCACTGAATGCTGCGCTGCCCATCCTGCAGAAGGCCACGTCCGTCACCGTCCTCGTCGGGCCGCCAAGGGACCATTTCCGGGCCGTCGTGAGGTCACCGCGGCTCGACATCGGCCTGCATCTTGCCCGGCACGGCATCAAGGCGGAGATCGCGCCGCTAGAGGTGAGCAGCGAACTCGCTGGCAGCGCCATCCTTCGCGAGGCCGGTGCGCGTAACGCCGATCTCCTCGTCATGGGTTCCTATGGTCGCTCATGGACGAGCGAGTGGGTGCTGGGCGGCACGACACGACAAGTGCTGCGTGAAGCCGAGATTCCCCTCCTCATGTCCTGCTGACGGAGGCGCCAAGTGCTGCCGGGTAGCGTCCCCCAGGGCAGAAGGGAGCGGGCGTTGAGGACCGCAACCCATGTGAAGAAGAAGGGCCTCACCCAGGTCGAGGCCGCCGAGCGCCGCGCCCAGTATGGTCCCAACTCACTCCCCGAGGCTCCGCCGACGCCGATCTGGAGGCGATTCCTGAAGCAGTTCAGGAGCCCGCTCATTTACATCCTGCTCTTCGCGCTGGCGCTCAATCTTGGTATCTGGGTGAGTGAAGGCGCGCAGGAAATCCCCTTTGAATCGATTGCGATCGCCTCGATTCTGCTCCTCAATTCCGGTCTGGGCGCCTTCCAGGAGATGAAAGCGGAAGCAGCGCTTGCCCGCCTTAGGGTGCTGGCTGCTCCGACGGTCTGGGTATTCCGCGACGGTCACCCCGTAAGGCTTCCGAGCGCGGATCTCGTGCCCGGCGACGTGATCCGCCTTGAGGCGGGCGACCGGGTGCCGGCGGACGGCAGGCTCGCCGAGAGCTATGGCGTGATGCTGGACGAATCGGTGCTGACGGGCGAATCGGTGCCGGTCGAGAAGGAGGAGGGCGAGGAGGCGCTGAGCGGCACACTGCTGGTGCGGGGCAAGGCGTTCATCGAAATCGAGCGCATCGGACCCTGCAGCGCCATGGGGCGGCTCGCCACCATGATCGGTGGGATCGAGGCGAGCAAGACGCCTCTCGAGCGGCGCCTCGAGCACTTCGGCCATCAGGTCGCCTATGTGATTGTTGCTCTTGCCGTCGCCCTCACACTCGGTGGCCTCGTCGCCGAGGGGCCAGAGCGGCTGGGCCACGTCGTTCTGTTCTCGGTCGCGCTTGCGGTTGCCGCGATCCCCGAGGGACTGCCGGCGGTCCTGACACTGACTCTTGCCCTCGGCGTGCAGCGCATGTCCTCGCGCAACGCGATCGTGCGGCGATTAAGCTCCGTCGAGGCGCTCGGCTCCGTCACGGTGATCGCGACCGACAAGACCGGCACATTGACCGAGAACCGCATGCATGTGCACGCGATCGATGCGCCCGACGAGCGCCGTGCCCTGCAGGCGATGCTACTCGTCAACGACGCTGACCTCGTTACGCGGGCCGGCGATCCGCTCGAGCTCGCCCTACTCGACTTTGCCAGCACGAAAGACGGAGCGAGCGTCGCGGCGGCGAGGGCGAGCCGCATTAGCGCGCGTCCCTTCGATAGCCTCGCGAAGTTCATGCGCGTGACAGTCGAGGATGGTGGCCGGCAGACGAGCTACCTGAAGGGTGCGCCTGAAGTTCTGATCGCAAGGAGCCACCTCTCGGCCGACGAGCGCCAGCTTTGGCAGGAGAAAGCATACCGCCATGCGAGCGAAGGGTTCCGCGTGCTCGCGCTTGCCGGCAAAGAGGGCGAAAGCGAGGAGGATCTCGATTTCCTCGGCCTCGTGATGCTCTGGGACCCTCCCCGCGCCGAGGTGCCCGATGCCATGGCCAAGGCGCAGGCCGCCGGCATCCGCGTCGTCATGATTACGGGTGATCATCCGGCAACGGCGGCGGCGGTCGGCAGGGCGGTCGGAATCACGGGAGGCCGAACCCTCGCGGGCCCTGACATTGAGGCAATGTCGGACAATGCATTGTGCGAGGCGGCAAAGGTCACGAGCGTCTTTGCCCGCGTAAGCCCCGAACACAAGATGCGCATCGTCGAGGCGCTCAAAGCCGGTGGAGAGGTCGTCGCTGTCACGGGCGATGGCGTCAACGACGCACCTGCCTTGAAGCGTGCCGACGTGGGCATCGCCATGGGTCAACGAGGCAGCGACGTCTCTCGCGAGGTGGCAGATCTTGTCCTCACCGACGACAACTTCGCTACGATCGTCGCGGCCATCGAGGAAGGCCGCAGCATCTACGAGAATATTCAAAAGGTGATCCGCCTCCTCCTCTCGACCAACTTCGCCCTCGTGCTGCCCGTCGTGATGGGACTTGGCGTTTCGTTCCTGCTCGGCATCAAGGATCCGATCACCGGCACCTTCCTCCTGCCACTGACGGCGGTGCAGCTTCTCTGGATCAACGTCATCGCCGACGGCCCGCCAGCGCTCGCGCTCACCTTCGACAGCAATCCGGGCCTTATGCGGCAGCGACCGCGGTCGCCTGCGTCGCCGTTGCTCGACTGGCCTTCGTTCGAGTTCATCATCGTGACAGGGCTTGCCAAGGGTCTGGGCGGCGTGGCGCTGCTCGTTCTCATGCCCTGGTGGGGCTATGGGTTCGAGGCGACGCGCACCGTCGTCTTCCTTTACGAGTCTTTCGCCCAGCTCGTTTTCGCCTATCCTGTACGCCACGTGACGGTCGAGCCGCGGCGCAATGCGATCCTGCATTTGACAGTCGCAGCGAGCGTCGCGCTCCAGCTTGCGACAGTGCTGCTTGCGCCTCTCCGCGCGCTGCTGGGTCTCGTCCCGGTCGACGTGACGGCGTGGCTCATGATCGCGATCGCCGTGCTTGCGAGCTGGGCGGCGGCCGAACTCGTCAGCCGTGCCATCGCGCTCCATGTGCGGCGCGCAAATGGAGCCGGGCTGTGCAAGGTCGGTGCCGCATAAGGATCCATGGATCGATGGACGTCCTCCCCATCTGGCTGAAGTTCGCATCCTGTGCTGCCGTCATCGGCGCGGCCGGCGCCAGACACTACTCTGCAACGCACTTCAATGAGATGGAGGATCTCATTGATGAGACCCTGAAGCGTCTGGGCCAGGAGCTACCGGCTGCCGACTGGGAGATCGAGCCGCTCCTTGATCGCGGAATGCCGGCTGCAGTCATCTGCGAACGTGCGGCTCGCGATCGGATCGATCGCGTCGTCGTCGGCACCCACGGACGTACCGGTGTCGGCCGCGCCCTGATCGGGAGTGTCACGGAGCAGCTGATGAGCTGTCTACCGTGCGATGTCCTGGCGGTGAGGCCCCCGCCTGGTTGACCGAGATCAATGACAGGGTGCGGATCGGCAGCCAAGAAGATCAACACTCGACAATGGCAGCGTCGCAGAGAGGCACTCCCCGTGTACCAGCATATCCTGCTTGCGACCGACGGCTCTGAACTCTCGCAGAAGGCCGCTGGGCATGGTCTCTGCCTCGCGAAGGCGATCGGCGCGCGTGTCACGATCGTGACCGTGACAGGCCCCCCGCCAGGTTTCACCCATCCGCAGATCGCGGCCTATATGCCGGACATCATGCGCAAGATCGAGGAGACAGCCGAGGACCATCTGGTCGCCGCCCAGAAGATGGCCTTGAGCGAAGGCGTTGCCTGCGAGACGCTGCATGTGAAGGGCAAGTTCGCTCACGAAGGCATCGTCGAGGCGGCGAAGTCCCGGGGCTGCGACTTGATCATCATGGGCTCGCACGGCTGGGGCGCGATGAAGAGCTTCATCCTCGGCAGCGTGGCGCAAAAGGTACTGGCCCACAGCACCGTTCCGGTCCTCGTGTACCGCTGAGCGAAGCTTGCACTAGGTTTCTCCTCCCTGACGAAAGACAATCCGGCGATGTACAAGCGCATCCTCATTGCGACCGACGGCTCCACACTTGCGTTGGAAGCCATGAAGCATGGTCTCGACTTGACTCGAGCCGTGGGTGGGGAAG
>JANNSW010000663.1:0-10657 GCA_031403055.1 Hyphomicrobiaceae bacterium
AAGACGCTACGCTGGCGCAAGATAGCGAGGGTCCGCCATGCAAGCTTCCTATGATGCCATCATTCTCGGCTCGGGCTCGTCGGGCCTCGCCGCCGCGCTGGCCGCGGCGAAGGGCGGGGCACGCACGCTCGTCATCGAGAAGTCCGAGCTCGTCGGGGGCACCTCCGCCATGTCGGGAGCCGGCACCTGGATCCCGGCGAACCACCACATGCTTGCTGCCGGGATGGAGGACAGTGCGGGCGAAGCCCTCACATACATGCGCGCGGTCGCCCCTCCCGGCTGGCGCGAGAAGGAGGACGACCGCTGGCGCGCGCTCGCCGAGCATGCAGCGCCCATGCTGGCCTTCCTCGAGCAGCATACTCCGCTCCGCTTCGAGCTGGCCTATCACCCGGATCAGTACTCGGAGCTGCCCGGCGGGCGCGAGCACGGGCGCATGGTCTCGCCCAAGCTGATCTCCAAGCGCGTGCTGCCGATGCCCTGGCGCACCATGATCCGCCGCTCCACCATGCCGATCAACGCCACCTACAAGGAGCTGATCGACGGCTGGAAGGAGGGCGGGTCGTTCAGGGAGATCCTCGCGTTCGCCCCGCTCGTACTCTGGCGCAAGCTGCGCCGCGAGGTCGGGCAGGGCAATGCGCTGATCACCGGGCTCTTGAAGGGCTGCCTCGATGCGGGCGTCGTGCTGGTCACGCGGACGCGCGCGCTCGCGCTCCTGACCGACAAGGCGACGGGGCGCGTGACCGGTGTGCTGGTCGAGCACCGCGGCAAGCGGCGCGAGATCCATGCGGCCCGCGGCGTCGTGATCGCGACCGGCGGATTCGAGTGGAACGACGAGATGCGCGAGCAGCATTTCCCCGGCGGCGGCACGCTCAACGCCTCCCCGCGCACCAATACGGGCGATGGCCAGGTGATGGCTGGGGAGGTGGGCGCGCATCTCGATCACATGACCGAGGCCAATATCTTCCACATGGTGCCGACCGTCTACGAGGGCAAGCGCCACGCCTTCCCGCTGACCGAGATCTACCACCCGCATTGCATTCTGGTTGGCCCAGACGGGCGGCGCTTCGTCAACGAGGGCGATCCCAATGTCGGTGTGACCCTCAACGAGCGCGATTCCGCAACGGGCCGGATGCGCCACCTGCCCGCCTGGAAGGTGTTCGACAAGTCCTATACGCGGACCAACGCCATGGGCATGCGGCTGTGGAAGCGCGACGGGGCCGAATTGAAGACGGCGCGGACGATTCCCGAGCTCGCCGGGCTCATCGATGTCGATCCTGTGGTCCTGCAGACAACCGTCGCGCGCTTCAACGGCTTCGTCGACCAGGGCCGCGACGACGACTTCCGCCGCGGCGAGACGGTGTGGGAGATGTATTACACGAAGGACCCGAGCCGGCCGAACGGCAACGGCGCGCTCGGCCGCATCGAGACCCTGCCCTTCCAGGCGACCCGCTACCACCACGGCATCATCGTCACGAAGGGCGGCCCCCGCACCAGCCCCTCGGGCGAGGTGCTGCGCGAGGATGGCAGCCGCATCGGCGGGCTCTATGCGGCCGGCATGGCGTCGGCGAGCCCGATCGGCACCAAGGCGGTCGGCGCCGGCACCACCATCGGCCCGTGCCTGACGACGGGCTACATCGCGGGCCGGGCGCTCGTCAGGGAGAACTGATTGCGCAGGTCGGACTGAAGACCGCTTCAGGCCCGATGTCCGACAGTACTGCGAATCGTGCTGACAACCGCCGCGCTCGCGGCCTATGCTTACCCCGTTACTGCGGGGAGGCGCGACCACCATGCCGGGCAAGATCTTCATCAACTATCGCCGCGGCGACGAGGCGGGCTGGACCCAGGCCCTGTTCGGCAAGCTGCAGAACGCATTCGCCCGCGAGCAGCTTTTCATGGACGTCGACAACATCCCGGCCGGCATCGATTTCGTGCGCCATCTCGACGAGCAGGTGGCGAGCTGCGACGTGGTCTTGAGCATCATCGGGCCCGACTGGCTCGGGGTGAAGGACGGCTCGGGCGTCCGGCGGCTCGACCGGCCGGATGACTTCGTGCGCATCGAGGTCGGCTCGGCACTGCGCCAGGAGAAGCGCGTGATCCCGGTGCTCGTCAACAACGCCGAGATGCCGCGCGCCGACGACCTGCCCGACGATTTGAAACCGCTCGCGAGGCGCAACGCGGTGCGCCTGACCCACGAGCGCTTCAATCCGGATGCCGAGGGCCTCATCCGCCAGATCAACGGGGCGCTGGAGGGCGCCGAGGCGGCTCGTCAGCAGATGGCGCAAGCGGTAAGTGTCGCGGCGGCGGAAGCCGAGCGGCGCCGCGCAGTCGAGGCCGAGGATGCCGAGCGCCGCCGCCAGGAGGAAACCCGCCTCAAGGCGATCGCGGGCCTGAGCCCCGAGCAGATCGCCAAGGCCGAGGAGCTCGCCAACTGGGAGTTCATCAAGGACAACGCCCGCACCCAGGATTTCCGCGATCATCTGGCACGTTTCCCCAAGGGCGTCGCCGAGCGGATGGCGCGCGCGAAGCTCGAGGCCCTGGTATGGGCGGGGATGGGTGCGGGCACCAACAGACTAGCGCTCGAAGCCTACCTCGAGGAGTTCCCGGACGGACCGAATGCCGGAACGGTGCGTGCGCGGCTCGATGCGATCCATGCCGCCGAGGCCGAGGCCGCGCGCCTCGACGAGGAAGGGCGCAAGGAGCTGGCGGCCTGGACGACAGCCCTCGAGACAGGCGAGATCGCCCAGCTCTAGGCATTCCTGCGCGAGCGGCCGAAGAGCAGCTACGCCGCAAAGGCGCGGGTGCGGATCCGCGAGCTGCAGAGATCAAAGAGGGTCGAGGCCGAGGTCGAGCGCTGGCCGGTGGTGCTGGCGGCGGCGTTCGCGGTGGTGGCGTTGCCGTTGTGCTTCGGGGTTGGGGTGATGTTCGATTCGGCGGACTTGAGGTTCCGGTTCCTGAACCCTGTACTGATGATTAGCGCTCCTGAAACGGAGTTTGCTTCGGGCGTCCTCGCAACGGGTCTCACGCTCTTGTTATTGGCGATGAGTGTCGTGTTTGCGCGACGGCGGCGAATTACCGGGGTCGAGATTGCGCTTTACTGGTTTGGCGTTGCCGCCGCCTTGATCGTACCCGTCGCACTGGCTCTTGTGGGTATGACCGCGAACGCCGATTTAGTTTCGAATGCAGGCCGAGGCGCGTGGGACTTTGCTAATTTGGGCAGCTTCAGACCAAGTCTCATTGCAGGTTCCGTCGCAGCACTAGTATCTGGAGGTATGCTGTGGTTTGTGCGCCGCGAGCGCGTTTCGGGCGCTGAGGTGGCCATCTACTGGATGGGCCTCGCGTGGATTGGCAGCCTTCTGGCGGGTGCCAACGGACCTGTCGCAACTGACGTGTCAAATGCGATGCTCCTTACAGGCTCGATTGCCGCGGACGCGTCGCTGCTCGTGATCTTCTTCCGCCGCACGACAATCTCGCGAGTCGAGGTCATCATCTACCTATTGGCGTTCGCAGGACCGCTCGGCTTCGGTTCCTTTTTGTCCAGTGTGTCCGGGTCGGGAAACGCAAGCAACGTGCTCGCCGCATGGACCGTGCCGGTAGTCTTAGGGGGAGCCCTGCTCGTCTGGGCAATGATCGAGAGACGGTCACGACGCCCGGTTTGACCAGGCGGGCCGCGTAGGCTGGGCTGAGCCCTTGGCGAAGCCCAGCATGTGTGGCGCTGGGCTTCGGCCGGCAAGGACCGGCCTCAGCGCCAGCCTACGCGAGCTGCAAGATCATCGCGTCGACCGCAAGGCGCCGTGGGGCGGGATAGGCAAAGCCGTATCCCGCCACTTGGCTGGGCCAATGGCGGAATACGGCGCAAACGGCGCCGCTCGAGAAACACTTCCTGGCATCACCCGTCATCCCGGACGCCGCGGAAGCGCCGGAGGCGAGCGCCTCCGGCACGACCGCGGCGATCCGGGACCTTCGCCGGCAGGGCGGCGTCTGTGGCAGAGATCCCGGATCGAAGCCTTCGGCTTGGTCCGGGATGACGGGTGGATGGGTGTGGGCGAGGCGTTTCCTCGAACTCGCGTTCCGGCACCGCGGGTTGATGGGCACTTCCGCCCTTGCACTCCATCGTCGGGCCATGTCGGGCAGCATTTGCGGCGCTGGGCTTCGGCCGGCAAGGACCGGCCTCGGCGCCAGCCTACAACAGAGCCGTCCGGGCGCCATCGCGCGCCCCTATGACCGAGCGTGTGTTCTCGAGCATTGCTCCACCCAACGCGATTGAACGCCTCCGGATGTGTGATTGGCCGCGGCCGCGAAATGTAGTAACATGCCTTCATGATCAGGAGACGCGCACGTCATGCCCATCACCACGATGACGAGCCGGGAATTCAACCAGGACGCCAGCCGGGCCAAGAAGGCCGCCAACGAGGGACCCGTCTTCATCACGGATCGGGGGCAACCCGCGCACGTCCTGTTGAGCATCGAGGATTACCGCAAGCTGACGGGAGGTGAAATGACGCTGGTCGAGGCTTTGGCCCAGCGAGACATTTCCGATGGTGGGCCCGATTTCGAGTTCGATCCACCACGTGCGAGCGGGCTCTTTCGGATCGCGGATATCGCCTGATGCTCGTTCTCGATACGAATGTCGTTTCCGAGCTGCGCCGTCCTCTGAAAGCTCATCCGAACGTGGTCGCATGGGCGTCGGCGACGCCGCTTGCGCAGCTTTTTCTGTCGGTGATCACGGTTTTGGAGCTCGAGCTGGGCGCGCTGCTGATGGAGCGCGAGGACGAGGCGCAAGGCAAACACCTGAGAGCCTGGATCGACGATCAGGTCATGCCTCGTTTCGCAGGGCGAATTCTTCCCGTTGACACAGCCGTCGCCCAACGGTGCGCACGGCTGCATGTCCCCGATCCACGGTCCGAGCGCGACTCCCTGATCGCCGCGACCGCGCTGGTGCATGGGATGAAGGTCGTCACCCGGAACGTGGCGGATTTCACTCCGACCGGCGTCGGGATCATCAATCCTTGGGATTGATACCAAGCAGCACAATGATTGGCCGGCTGGGCGACCTGCGCGGAGCACCCCCCCATGGTCGGGCCATGTCGGGCAGCATTCGCGCGCTGGGCTTCGGCCGGCAAGGACCGGCCTCGGCGCCAGCCTACGCGGGCTGCATGATCGCCGCGTCCACCGCGACGTACCGTAGGGCAGGATAGGCAAAGCCGTATCCCGCCACTTGTCTGGGCCAATGGCGGAATACGGCGCGAACGGCGCCTCTCGAGAAACACATCGGCATCACCCGTCATCCCGGACGCTGTCGTGCCGAAGACGCGCCTTCGGCACGCCAGCAGCGATCCGGGATCCTGGCCACGGGCGCAGCATCTGGAGTTGAGATCCCGGATCAAAGCCTTCGGCTTGGTCCGGGATGACGGGTGGATGGGTGTGGGCGAGGCGTTTCCTCGAACACTCATTCCGGCCCAGCCAGTTGTTGGGCTATTCCGCCCTACGCGCCCGGCAGCTTTCCGGGTGCTGGGCTTCGGCCTGCGGCCTCAGCGCCAGCCTACAATTCACGCGCAAATCATGTTACAGGTTGGGCCAGAACAAACCCGCAACGTGCGCCACCGCGAGGCCTCATGACCGACCGCTTGATCTCGGGCCAGAAGCGCGAGGAGGACGCCGAGCCGAGCCTCAGGCCGCAGCTGCTCGGCGAATTCATCGGCCAGGAGCAGGCGCGGAAAAACCTGCGCGTCTTCATCGAGGCGGCCAAGGGGCGTGGCGACGCGCTCGATCACGTGCTGTTCGCGGGCCCCCCGGGCCTGGGCAAGACGACGCTCGCCCAGATCATGGCGCGCGAGCTCGGCGTCGGCTTCCGCATGACCTCGGGCCCGGTCATTACCAAGGCCGGCGACCTGGCGGCGCTGCTGACGAACCTGGAAGAGCGCGACGTGCTCTTCATCGACGAGATCCACCGCCTCAATCCGGCGATCGAGGAGATCCTCTATCCGGCGATGGAGGATTTCCAGCTCGATCTCATCATCGGCGAGGGGCCGGCGGCGCGCTCGGTCAGGATCGATCTGGCAAAGTTCACCCTCGTTGGCGCGACCACCAGGGCCGGCCTGCTGACGACACCCCTGCGCGACCGCTTCGGCATCCCGGTCCGGCTCAATTTCTATACGGTCGAGGAGCTGGAGCTGATCGTCACCCGCGGCGCCGACGTGCTGAAATGCGCGATGAGCAAGGACGGCGCGCGCGAGATCGCGCGGCGCTCGCGTGGCACACCGCGCGTGGCCGGCCGTCTGTTGCGGCGCGTGCGCGATTTTGCTTCCGTCGATGGGTCGCCGGTCATCAATGCCGCAGTGGCGGATAAGGCGCTGGTGCAACTCGAGGTCGACCGCGAGGGGCTGGACGCGCTCGATCACCGCTATCTCAAATGTATCGCGCAGAACTACGAGGGTGGGCCGGTCGGCATCGAGACGATAGCTGCTGCCCTCTCCGAGCCGCGCGATGCGCTGGAAGAGATCGTCGAGCCCTATCTGCTGCAACAGGGTTTCATCGGGCGCACGCCGCGCGGCCGCATCGTCACGTTGAAGGCCTACCGTCACCTCGGTCTGGCGACGCCCCGGCGGGCACCCGACCAGCCGACGCTGTTCGAGGAGGGCAGCACGTAGGTTGGTAGGGAGGCGGGAATCGGGCGTGGGAAGCTCGAAGATGGGGTTCAACGAAGGAACCCGATTCCCTCTCAAGAATCACATCCTGGCATCACCCGTCATCCCGGACGGCCGGTCGCGACGGAGGCGCGCCTCCGGCACGACCAGCCGATCCGGGACCTTCGCCGGCAGGGCGGCGCCTGTGGCAGAGATCCCGGATCAAAGCCTTCGGCTTGGTCCGGGATGACGGGTGTGTGCGAGGCGTTTCCTCGAACTCGCATTCCGGCGCCGCCGGTTGAAGGGCTATTGCCTACTGCCTATTCCCTGCATTTGGGTTGTAGGGCGCAAGACGCGAAGCGACGTGACTACCGGTTGCGCCCTACAAGCTCGCTTCACCGCTTTCATGCAGCGGCCGACTTGTCCTCGGGGTTGCGCAACACGTAGCCGCGGCCCCAGACGGTCTCGATGTAGTTGTCGCCGCCGGTCGCCTGGGCCAGCTTCTTGCGCAGCTTGCAGATGAAGACGTCGATGATTTTCAGCTCGGGCTCGTCCATGCCGCCGTAGAGATGGTTCAGGAACATCTCCTTGGTCAGCGTCGTGCCCTTGCGCAACGAGAGCAGCTCCAGCATCTGGTATTCTTTGCCGGTCAGATGCACGCGGCTGCCCTCGACCTCGACCGTCTTGGTGTCGAGATTGACGATGAGCTTGCCGGTCTGGATCACGGATTGGGCGTGACCCTTGGAGCGCCGCACGATCGCATGGATGCGGGCGACCAGCTCGTCCTTGTGGAAGGGCTTGGTCATATAGTCGTCGGCGCCGACGCCCAGGCCCTTCACCTTGTCGTCGATACCGGCGAGCCCTGAGAGGATCAGGATCGGGGTCGGCACCTTCGACACGCGCAGGTGCTTCAGCACCTCGTAGCCGTTGATGTCGGGCAGGTTGAGGTCGAGCAGGATGATGTCGTAGTCATAGTGCTTGCCGAGATCGACGCCTTCCTCGCCCTGGTCGGTCGTGTAGACGTTGAACCCCTCCGACTGCAGCATCAGCTCGATGCTCTGAGCCGTCGCGCTGTCGTCCTCGATGAGCAAGACCCTCATTGTCGTTTCCTCTAGTGCCTGTCCGTCAGGTTTCGCCGCCGCCAGCGAGCCCCGGTGAATTTCTGTTGCACGCCTTGGTTAACCGCTCATGATGAAACTACGACCGAGAAGTTAACAAATTCTGATGCTGGTGACGTTTTGATCATGAAGATCAACACTTTCTGAAGGCGTACACGCGAGCGAGGCGCCCGCCGGCCCGCAAGCCGGCAGCCAGAGATCGAGTCGCAGCTCCGCCACGTATCGCATGCCAGCGATACGGGGGTTGGACTCACAGCCTGTTTGGTTGAAATACATTCGACTGACCGGGCCCGCCCAAGCCCGTTGCGCTTCGCTTCCGTGATTTGCAGCGCCACCGAGCCCGCCCTGCAAATCACCTCACGAATCACCCTCATACTCTTTCTATCAGAAAATCGAATCGCTCCCAATGATTCTGTCGCAAAAAAGGCGCAACGTGTCGGGACAGCGTTCCACTGAAAAGTAACGACTGCTTTACCCAGGCTTAAACGGACAATGTCACTGTCGTGGTCGATCGGAGGGTATCGGCAGCGTGAGCGCCGCGGGTACTGGCCACCGGGTCACGGATGCGATAGGATCGCACTCTCTCGCGGTACCGGAAAAGTGGCTCTGGCACGTGACTTGCGTGTGCAGGCTGACGTTCGAATGTGTTTGGGGTATCGAACCATGAAGCCTCGGGATAGCCTGTTGAAGGCCCGCTTGTTCGAGCTCGAGGAGAAACGCCGCAAGCTCGGCGATCTCGGCTCGATGATTGCCGATTTCCGCCGGATGGCAGCCGATCTCGACCAGCAGATCGAGGCCGAGCACCAGCGGACCGGCGTTCGCGATGTCAACCATTTCGCCTATCCACCGTTTGCCAAGGCGGCGCGACTGCGTCGCGACAAGCTGTTGAACTCGGTCGGTGATCTGGTCGACAAGCTCGATGCGGCACGCACCGAGCTGACTGAGATCGAGGCCGAGGTGAAGGCGATCGAGCAGCCTATCGAGGCGGTCGAGGAGCGGTCGCGCTTCTCACGCCGGCCGACCTCGCGCGCTCGCGGGCATCAGGGAGCGAAATCTCCGGCCTGAGCCGCGCCCAGGCGGGGATCGGGTTGGTTGTCAGAGCTTGCGCCAGGCGTTCGAGGCCGCTCGTATTCACGGCGGTTTCGGGCGCCTGCTTGTCTTGTCCGGTTTGCGGGTCTAACACTCGACCCATTGGCAAACGAGTCTGGGCAGGCTGATCCTGAAGAACATCTTGGCGCGGACGAAGACATCGACCCTTTGGGCTGCGGCCATGCTTGCGGCGTGCCTGTCGGGTTGCGCCGGATCGCCGGGCGGCATCACCGAGGTCGGTAGTTTCGCCATGCTGGGCGGGGAAGCCTCACCCGAGGCGCCAACCGCGACCTACATCCGGATCGCGCGTGGTGCCAAAGCCTGCTGGTTTGCGCCGGGACGTCCGCTGAATGGGACCTATGTGTTCACCGGCGAGGTCCAGCCGCCGTCAAAGGGCGGGGACGCCGCGATCGTGATCTACGAGCGAGCCGACGATGGCCGGCGCGGCCTCAAGGCCTTCAATGTCTCGATGACACCGATTGGGGAAGGGACTGCCGTCGGGCGAAGCAATTCCAGGATCCCCGAGCCGTTCGCCGCGCGGATGTTGTCCGACGTGGATCGTTGGGTGGAGGGGGCAACCGGTTGCGCCGAGGAGGCCGGGGACTGGACTCCGGTCGATCCA
The DNA here is from genome assembly GCA_031403055.1 of Hyphomicrobiaceae bacterium. Lineage (GTDB taxonomy): Bacteria > Pseudomonadota > Alphaproteobacteria > Rhizobiales > Hyphomicrobiaceae > JANNSW01. The sequence goes on from JANNSW010000663.1 coordinate 9,453, forward strand.
GCCGCCGAGCCGGCCGAGCCGGCCGCCAAGAAAAAGCAAAAAGCGGTCTGACCCGGCGGATTGGCCGGGATCGGACCTGAACCGGCTGCGCGACGCTCGCTCGAGCCCCGCACAGCCGCTTCGAGCATCAGCTCCGGTAATCCTGGATGCGGGTCGCCCGCAGGCCCGGAAGACCGTGCTGGTCGATCGACCGCTGCCAGGACAGGAACTCATCCACCGTCAGCTGATAGCGATCACAGGCTTCCTCGATCGAGAGGAGCCCGCCGCGCACAGCTGCGACGACTTCGGCTTTGCGACGGATCACCCAACGCTTGGTGTCCGGCGGGGGCAAGTCGGCTATGGTGAGTGGAGCCCCATCGGGGCCCACGACGTAGCGGACACGCGGTCTGAATGTTTGCTCGGCCATTTTACTCGGTACAACCTTGACCTGATTGCGCCTACCATACGGCGGTGCGCTTAAGATGCTCCTAAGCCACACCCGACAATTTTAGCAAGAACCATGCCTGCGTCTACAGTAAATATGTAACAGGCTGACGACGAACGGAACTTTTCGCGATTTCGCTGTCCAACCGGAGATCCGAGGCTGCCATGACATCACCCATCGCCTACCGGAACGCGACAGCCTCGCTGACCGCGAACGCCTACCATCACGTCGTGACCACGGGCGGCTTTGCCTATCTGGCGGGCCAGCTTGCCGCCGACCAGGCCGGCAATCCGGCACGTCTGGGCGATATCGCCGAGGAGACCCGCATCGCCATGGGCCTGCTGCGGAGCGTGCTCGCCGAGGTCGGCCTCACCTTCGCCGACGTGGTGCGTGTCGGCGTCTACATGACCGACCTGTCCGAGTTCGAGCGGATGAACGCGGTCTATGTGACCTATTTCGAGACGGGGCGGCTGCCGGCGCGTACCACTGTCGGTGTGGCGAGCCTGCTCGAGGGCTGCCGCATCGAGATCGATTGCGTGGCGCGGTTGCGCGAGGGCTGAGCCGCGACGAACCCGGCATTGAGCGTCAGCCAGGAGGTGCTAGAATTCGTCCCGGGTGCGTCGGGCACCGGCAAATGGGGGAGCTACACGGTGGGTATCGTCCTTGCAGCCATTCGCGCGGCCGGCATCATGCTGGTCTCGCTCGTGATCGCCGGCATGATGATCGGCTATCTGGCGTTCAACATGCCGGACCTGCTGAACTCCGCGCTGAATGTCGCCGG
>JANNSW010000664.1:0-3134 GCA_031403055.1 Hyphomicrobiaceae bacterium
TGGGCAGTAGCTGGGCGAGGCCTGGGCGCAAGAGGCGGTTGTAGGTGCGCGTGCAAAACAGAATGGTGCGCCAGCCCGCCTCGGTGATTCGATAGCGACGACGTCTTTCGCCTCGGCCAGCTTGCCGAGAGCTTTCATGGCGGCCTGACGGACGGCGGCGTCGTCACCGCGGGCGTTTTCAAGAAGCGCCGGAACCGCGGTCGCCAAACCGCGCGCCTCGACAATCGCGATCAAGCCGATGCGCGTGGACGGCTGTTTTTCGGCCGCCAGGATGGCCACCAGTTTTTCATCAATGCCGGGTCCCGCGATGCTGCCGAGGCTGTTGCGAGCGGCATCCGCGTGCTTCGATTTCGAGAACGCGGTTTCGACCAACAGCGTCACGGCCGAGGCATCGCCGAGTGAACCGAGGGCGAGAATCCCGGCCCGCTGGAGATCGGCGTCCGAGGACTGACTTGCCTTCAAGGCGAGCGCCGCTTGCGACTTTTCGCGGCGGTTGGCGAGGGCGCCGAGCAGCAAGACCTGCGCCTGGACAGGCAATTTGTCGGCGGCAGCGGCCACGGCTTTCAGCGAGTTCGAATTGATGCCGGGGATCCCCAGCAGAGCAATGTTGCGCGCATCGCGGTCGTCGCTGATCAGCAGCTTGACGATCTGGGCGCCCGCATCGTCACCAGCTGAACGGAGCACGCCTTCCAGAGCGGCCATGCGTGTGGCGCGGTTCTTCTCGTTGCCGTACAGGTCATCGTAGATGCCGGCGGCTTCTTGCGTCTTGCCATCCTTCATGAGCTTGTCCGCGCAGAGCAGATATGCGTCGCAGATCCACAAACGCACCGGATCCTTGGCGGCTGCGCGCGCCTTGTTGAGCTGTGCCGCAGCATCGGCGCTGGCGATGCGGCCCAAAGCGCGAGCGGCGGCCTGAGCGACCGCGGGCGATTCGTTCGTCAACTCGCCGGCCAGCGCGCTCACGGCAGATGCCGCCCGGCGATAGCCCAGAGCGTTGGCGAGGGCGATCTTCGTCTTGGCGTCCTTCGCCGACAACTTGCCGACCAGGGCGGCGGTCGCTTCCTCGGCGGGGTTGTTGGCCAGGCAGCGGATCGCGGACTCGCGGAGCACTTCGCTGGGATCCTCGACGACCTTGGCGACCGCGGCGACAGACTCGTCCCGGCCAATGTATTCAAGTTGCTTGAGCAGCCAGAACCGCGCCGAATCAGGCACGTTGGCGCCGAGCTTGGCGATCATCAGCTTGCAGACTTCCAGCCGCTTCGCCTCGTTGCCCGGCGCGCCGGCGGCGAGGCAAATCTCTTGCCACTGCTGCTGCGGCGCATTGCGATCGGGGAGTTCGGCGCGGGCCATGCCCGGGATGAGCAGCGCCAGGGCCTCTTCGTTGGTCTTGCCCTTGATGTCGATCGGGCCGGCAACCGCAGGTTTTTTGCCTTTTTGGCTGTAGCCGGGCGCGACCGATAGAAGCACGGCGAGGATGGCGAGAGAGAGATAGCGCATGTAAGTACGACTCCAAGGTAGCGCGATCCGCCCAGCCGGGAATCTTCGACCGGCTGAGGGCGTCGTGATGGTGGGTACTCAAGCGAAGTTGTTTTTGTCAGCAACCCGGCGGTTCGGAGCAGCCGGGTTGCTGAAACCGGCTTGAAGGCGGGTGTCCACATTGGACTACTACAGCGTCCACGGCTCGCGCTTCGGGCGATCGAGCCGGCGTGAGGCTTCTTCGTCGCCGATGATTTCCTCGCGGACCGGATCCCAGCGAAGCGAGCGGTTGAGGGCGTAGGCGATGTTACCGAGGTGGCAAACGGTGCACGCGCGGTGCGCGATTTCGACCTCGCGGAAGCAGCGTTCGCGGGTTCTGACGCAGTGGAGGAAATCGCCGAAGATGCCGCCGCGGCCTTTGTAGTGGGGCATGTCGGCGAGGCGGTCGGGACGGCGATGATTGCCGGGCCATCGGCCTTCGGTCCCGACATAAGTGATGTTGCCCGAGCCGCCGTGGTACATCTTGAAGCCATCGGCGAACTCGAAGGTGAGGGAACGATGCTCCGGGCCGGGCACGTGGATGTGCGTCGGGCCGGTGAGGTGATGCTGAGTCGCGAACAGCGCCGCGCCGAAGCGGTGAGCGCCCCAATCGGTCATCTGCCAGCCGGAATATTCCCGATACGGTCGGAAGTTGAAGTTGATGAGCTGGGGATGGAAGCCACGCCACGGCGCCGGGCCAAGCCACATTTCCCAATCGACGCCGGCGGGGACCGGTAACTCCGGCAGATTGCAGTCGCTGGGTGGGCCGCCGCAACTAACGAACGCTTCGCGCGGCGTGCCGATGCCGCCGCTCCAGATCATCCGCGGCACCTCGCCATTGCCGTAATCGCCGAGGACTCGCTGGCTGCCGCCCGAAAAGACCCGGCCGTAACGGCGAACCGCCTCGACCATCGCCCTGCCTTCGCGAACCGTCAGCGACTCGGGCTTCTCGCAGTAGACGTCTTTGCCTTGCTTGCACGCTTCGATGGTGATGATGGCGTGCCAGTGATCCGGCGTAGCGATAAGGACAGCGTCAATGTCGGGGCGCGCCAAAACTTCGCGGAAATCGTTGTACGCGCGGCAATCGTTGTTGTTGTATCGCCGATTGACAGCGGCCCTGGCTTGTTCGCGGTGGGCGGTCACCGGATCGCAAACCGCGACCATCTGCACCTCGGGATGGCCCATGAAGCCGCCCATGTCGCCTCGACCTTGTCCACCGCAGCCGATGGTGGCCATGACGATACGGTCGCTCGCCGGTGGACGATTGCCCTGGCCGAGAGCGGCATTGGTGAGCAAATACGGCCCCGCGATGGCGGCACCAGCAGTCTTGATGAAGCGACGCCGACTGCTGGTAAATGGGGTCTTCACGAATGTGTCCTCCGCAAAAGGGTGGGTGGAATGAGCCATCTCGATTGTCCACGTTTCGACGGCCTAAAGTTCTGCCGTTCGATCTCAAAGAATACTATGAGTTTGCGGATACTGCGACACCGTCTCCCAAGCGATTTTCTGCAGGACGGCGGCTTGTTCATCCGGGATCGTCTTGTCGAGCGTCGCATTCAACCCCACCGGCGACCGCCGCAGTCAAGCGCGTTCGCTACTCCGGTCGAGCAGACGAATGG
>JANNSW010000665.1:0-1833 GCA_031403055.1 Hyphomicrobiaceae bacterium
AGACCCGTCGCCATCAGCCCGGCGACCAGCTCGAGCACCGGCATCTCCGCCACGACGAAGTCGTAGCCGAAGGCATGCGACCACGGCACGAAGGCGAGCACGGGGAGAGCGAGCGCAAGGCCCGCCCCTGCCCAAGCCGCGAGTGGCCGAGTGCCTTGCCCCATTCCGCCGTGTCTCGCGAAGTCGTCCGCCATCACCCTCTGATAGCGGCTTCACCGCCCCGTGGCATTCACTTCGGCTTGTTTCCCTTGCGCCACCCGAGATCGCGCACGTCAATCCCGCGTTCGCAGGCGTCACCCAACGGTCGATGGAGGCTGCCAGAGTGCAGCGAATGGCACCGCCCAGAGCCCTGGTCCGAAGGCTGCCACCCGGTCGCCCGTATAGAGCACGACACCCACGCACGGCCGACCGATGGCGAGCTTGCCGGCGATCCAGCGCAGGTGCTTGAAGTCGTTGCTCGCCACGCTCGAAGAGGCCTTGATCTCGATCCCGAGCAGCGCCCCGTCCTCGCGCTCGACAATGAGGTCGACCTCCCGCTGCTCGCGGTCGCGGTAGTGGAAGAGCCGGTAGCGGCCGTCACCGGCATCGACCTCAGCGGCAATCTCGTTGAACGCAAAGGTCTCGACGAGCTTGCCGGAGCGGTCGGCATCGAAGCGGATCTGGTCGATCCGCCAGCCGAGCAAGGACGCCATCAGGCCGCTGTCGGTCATGTAGAGCCTCGGCTGCTTGCCCACGCGTGCATAGTCGGTGCGCGTCCATGGCTCGAGGCGCTCCACGAGATAGAGCGCCTCGAGCGCGCTGAGGTAGGATTGCAAGGTCGGTCGCCGGATCGAGAGGCCAGCACCGATCGCGCTCACATCCATCTGCCGGCTCGACCATGCGGCGACGACCTGCACGAGCTCGCTGAGCGCCGCCATGTGCTGGATGTTCGCCACATCCTTCAGATCGCGTTCCAGGATCGCTGCGACATAATCCCTGTGCCAACGGCGCCGATCGCGATCCCGTAGCGTCAGCGCCTCGGGGAAGCCGCCGGCAAGCGCGCGCTCGAGCACGGCATCGCGCCCGCCACCCGCAATCTCCTGGCGAAAGCGTTGCTCGAAAGCCGCCTGTAGGAATCCAGGACCGGCACCGGCAATCTCGCCGCTCGTCAAAGGCCGCAGCCGGAGGCGCCCGATGCGACCCGCGAGCGACTCGATCGACCCCGGCTGGGCCGCGAGGCTCGCCGACCCGGTGAGGAGAAACCGGCCCGGGCGCTGGTCGGTGTCGACGGCGAGCTTGATTGCCGCGAGGAGTGCCGGCACACGCTGGATCTCGTCGATGATCAGCGTTCGCCGGGTGTGCTCGACGAAGCTGACAGGGTCGGCGGCGGCGGCCTGGCGGAGTGTCGGGTCGTCGAGCGTGCGATACTCGACCGGCCCTTTCGCGAGCGTCCGGGCGAGCGTGGTCTTGCCGACCTGACGCGCGCCCGCGATCAGCACGACGCGGCGAGTTGAAAGCGCATCGAGCACGGCCTGCCGCTGCCAGCGTGGATAGAGATTTGGCATGGGTCGGGCTCCTGCGGAATTGCCAATCGAGGCCCCGCGATTTTGCTGATACGGTGCCCGCGATTTTATAAGCCAATAGCCCGCGATTTTACAAGAGACATAGTCGCGATTTTACAAATGTTCTCTTTTTATTCCAGAGCCCGTCCGTCACTCCGCCCTTGCGCTGCCAGGGCATGCGGGCTAGCCCCACGGGGCTCTCCCAACGTGTGGTGCCCGATGCTCAGGAATCGCCCCAACATCCTCCTCGTCATGCTCGACCAGCTCAGCCCGCAGTCGCTCCCCGACTATG
>JANNSW010000666.1:0-8319 GCA_031403055.1 Hyphomicrobiaceae bacterium
CTTCACCATCGAGGCGCGCCCCTACAAGGAGGGCGGGCAGTGGCAACTCGCCGGTATCATCGCCAAGGAGATCGGCGGCGTGCGCAAGCAGCACCGCTTCGTGCGCTCCGACCGTTTCGCCTCGCTCGAGGATGCCGCCGATTTCGCGCTGGTGAAGGGCCGCCAGATCATTGCCGAGCGCGGCGACAAGATGTTCGACTGATCTGCCCTCCGAAAGGCCTGCCGCCTCATGTTCCATACCGCGCTCGTCTTTTCCGGCATTGCCGTCGATCTGCCCGGCGCGACACCGGCCCGCTTTCCCCAGCGCATGGAGGAGATCGTGGAGGATGTGATCAAACGCTGGGTCGGCGCCTTGAGCGCGCAGCTCGAGGGCGAGCTCGTCGGGCTCTCGCAAGCAGCCCGCGGGAGCGAGATCCTGTTCCTGGAGATCTGCCGCGACCTTGGCCTGGAGACCCGCATGGTGCTGCCAGCCGAGCCACAGGCCTTCGTTGCCGCTTCGGTTGCGGGCACATCCGCCGGGGACTGGCCGGATCGCTTCGAGACTCTTTGGGATGCCCACGCCGCGACCGAGCGGGAGACCAAGGTCGCGGACCCCGCCGACCGGTTGCTCCGGCTTGCACGCTCGCTTGCACCGAATCTGCGGCTGCTGGCCTATGCTGAAACGCCTGTCCCGCTGGAAGCGTTGGTGACGGCAGCGGGCGGCAAGGCCGACCGGATCGATGCTGCTCTGCTTCTCACCCGCTTCCGCGAGGCCGGCCTTTGACCCTGGGGATCGCCACATGACCGACAGCAACCGACGAACCGCCACCTGCCATTGCGGGCAACTGCGGATCACGCTCGCCGGCGAGCCGGCGCTGGTCTCCATGTGCCACTGCCTCGCCTGCCAGCAACGGACCGGCAGCCCATTCGGCGTCACGGCCTTCTTCGAGCGCAAGGTGATCGTCGCGAGGAGCGGCGAGGACACGAGCTATCGCCGGGTCGCGGAGTCCGGTCGCGCCGTGGTCTCGCATTTCTGCCCGCGCTGCGGCAGCACACTCTTCTGGGAGCCCGAGATGTTCCCCGACCGGATCGGGGTCGCGGCGGGCGCTTTCGCCGATCCGTCCTTCCCCGCGCCGCATCGCGCGGTCTGGACCCACTCGAAGCACCATTGGGTCGAGCTGCCGGCCGGAATCCCCCACTACGACGGCCCCGCCGTGCCCCCGACACCGCAAACCTCCGGCACCCGATAAGATCGGATCAGGTCGGGCTTGCGGCAGCGCGCGGGGCCGCTATGATCGCAACGTACGTTAGGCATCACCCCGGGGGGACACGATGGGCAGGCTGGTGAAAGGCGCTTCCACAAGACGCGCGGCAGCAGGGTCTGGGCTCGAGGCGACCACTCGCACGGGCGGCGCCGAAATGGAGATGGTCGGCGGATCGGGTGACAACTATCTCGAGCGGATCATCAAGTACATTCCGAGCGAGATCGTGGCGGCCTATGTCGCCCTCGATGGAATTTTCTTCAACACGAGCTCCTTGATTGGCGCGCCCTCGGGCATCGTCGACCCGGCGACGACGCAGCCGGTCTCCAGCTTCGGCCAGAGCATCATGGCGGGCGTGCCGGCCTCCACCATCGGGCTCGGGATCTTCCTCGTATGTCTGGCGTTCACGCCGATCTACATTTGGAGCACGTCGCGGCTGCCGGGCGAGGCAGGGCGCGGCGCCTGGCGCATGCAAGCGCTGGTCTCGACGCTCGCGTTCGTGGTCTGGGCCTACGCGACCAAGGGCATGGTGTTCCTGGCGCCCGGTCTCGTCGGCGACGCCCGCCTCTATGACGGGCAGCTGGCGGCCGCGGTGCTGATCCTGTTCACGCTCGTCAGCGGCCTGTTCATTCCGAGCTCCTCCGACTACGGCTCCGAGCGAGGCTGACGGCAAGAGCGCTGCATCGGGCAACGGCGACCACTCGAACCGTTGCCTGCTGCCTCAAGAGTGCACAACCCGGCCATAGGCGTCGAGCACCGCCTCGTGCATCATCTCCGACAGCGTCGGATGGGGGAAGACGGTCGCCATCAGCTCGCTCTCGGTGGTCTCGAGCGTGCGCGCGATCGCGTAGCCCTGGATCAGCTCGGTCACCTCGGCGCCGATCATGTGGGCGCCCAGCAGCTCACCGGACTTGGCGTCGAACACCGTCTTGACGAGGCCATCGGGCTCGCCGAGCGCGATCGCCTTGCCGTTGCCCTTGAAGGGGAAGCGGCCGATCTTGACCTCATGCCCCTTGGCCTTGGCGGCAGCTTCCGTCAAACCGATGGAGGCGACCTGCGGCATGCAATAGGTGCAGCCGGGAATGCTCGAGGCCTGAACCGGGTGGGCGCCGGCAAAACCCGCGATCCGCTCGACGCAGGCAACGCCCTCGTGGCTGGCCTTGTGGGCGAGCCAGGGCGGCCCCGCGACGTCGCCGATGGCGTAGATGCCCAGCGCAGCCGTCCGGCTCCACTCGTCGATGACGACGTGGCCCTTTTCGACCTTCACGCCGAGCGCTTCCAGGCCCAGATCCTCCACGTTCCCGGTGATGCCGACGGCGAGGATCACCCGATCGACCGTCAGCTCCTGGGTCTTGCCGTCCTTGCCCTTCAGGCTCGCGGTCACGCTGTCGGCACCCCGCTTCAAACCGGCAACCGTCGTGCCGGTCAGGATCCTCATGCCCTGCTTGATGAAGGCCTTCTGGGCGAGGCCCGAGATCTCCTCGTCCTCGACCGGCAGCACCCGGTCCATGATCTCGACGACCGTCACCTCGGCGCCGAGCGTCCGATAGAAGCTCGCGAACTCGATGCCGATCGCGCCCGACCCGATCACCAACAGCGAGCGCGGCATCGCCGGCGGCACCATCGCCTCCTTGTAGGACCAGACGAGCTTGCCGTCGGGCTCGAGGCCGGGCAGCGTGCGGGCCCGCGCGCCGGTTGCAACGATGATGTGCTTGGCGGTGATTTCGGGCGCTGGCTTGGCGTCCTTGCCGGTGATGCCGATGCGGCCGTTGCCGATGAGCTTGGCGGCGCCATCGACGACCGTCACCTTGTTCTTCTTCAAGAGATAGCCGACGCCTTGGGTGAGGCGGCCGGCGACCTTGCGCGAGCGCTCGACCACCTTCGCCAGATCGAAACCCACATTGTCGGCGCTGAGCCCGAAATCGGCCGCGTGACGCATCAGATGGAAAACCTCGGCGGTCCGGAGCAGCGCCTTGGTCGGGATGCAGCCCCAGTTGAGGCAGATGCCGCCCAGGTGCTCACGCTCGATCACGACGGTCCTGAGGCCGAGCTGGGCCGCCCGGATCGCGGCCACATAGCCGCCCGGTCCCGCGCCGATCACCGCAATGTCGTATGTTTCCGCCGCCATGCTGCCCGCCTCCGCTCGATTTCCACCCGATCATAGCCGACGGCGCGGGCATCGGAAGTGGCTTCGATGCAGCGCAGCTGCGAGCCTCAGCCCCGCCCGCACCAGAGGCACCAGATCGCCAGCAGCGGCTGCTCGCCCGAGAGCATGGCGTGCACGATGTCGGGCGGGTTGTAGACGATGCCGCCGGGCCCCGGCTCGCTCCAGGCGCCCGCGCCTTGCCGCCACGAGCCGGCTGAGAGGGTGACGTAGACCTCCTCGGGTGGGTGGTTGTGGTCGGGATACTGCAGGCGGGGCGCCAGCAGGCTGATGCCGACGAGCACGTCGTCGCGCCGCTCGATGCCGTCGGGGCCGACGACATAGGCGTTGGCGTGGCCCTCGGCGAAAGCCGGACCGAGGGCTTCGGCGCCCGGCCGACGGCGCCAGCCGAGTTTCGGCTCGATCGCGGCCAGCGCATCCCCGAGCTGCGCGAGCGAGGGCGTCTGGCGGCGGGCGATGGCGAGCGCCGGCTCGATGCTTTCGCACACCGGCAACCGCGCCACGCCACCCGCGGGGTGCGTCTGCGCAACCGGCTTGGCGAGAGCGTCGAAAATCCGCGTCGTGGCCCGCGCCGCCGGACTGCCGGGGTCAGCACGTGCGAGGATCGCCTGCCGGGTCAGATCGAGGAAACTCTGCAACTCACGCGTTCTTGCGGTCATGTTTTCGCTCACTTGGCTCATGGCCTCGCTCACCATCGTGCGGCGGCCAGCAACTCGATCGTGATGTGGCTGCCGGGATCGGCAAAGCCAAGCACGGCGAGCCCGGTCGAAGCCGGGCCCGGCTTTTGATAGTAGCCATTGCGCACGCGCATGTTGGCGTACAGATCCTCAGCACTGGCGCCGCCCACATAGTGGGTCTGTTGCTTGACGACGTCGGCAAAGCCAAGGCCGTTCACCTCCAACGCGCGGGCGAGGGCTTCCATGATCCGCCGGGTCGCCTCGGGCAGCGCCGGCTCGTCGCGATCGCACCGGCCCGAGAGGGAAAGGAAGTCTCCCGCGCGCCGGCCCACGACCCGAATACCCTGGCCGGAGGCGCTTGCTGGCATCGCTCGAATCGGCAAGGGCGGGGCGCATTCGAAGACGAGGTCGGCAAGTGCTGAAATCCCCGCGGGCAGATCGGCCAGGATGGTGGCTCCGGCATCGGCGCCGAGCCAGCCCGCAATCGCCTCGCTCGTCCCGGCGCTGGCCCGCTTGCGGTCGACCATGATCCGGGCCGTCAGCAGGCTCTCCCAGGCAAACCCTTGCGCCGCGAGCGAAGCGGTAAGTCCAGGCTCCCATCCCTTGGCGGCCGGAGTGGTTTCGAGCTCGATGGCTGCATGCAGCAGGTCATTGCTGCGCACGAAGCGGGCGCGCACTCCCTGTGCGACCGCGACATCGGAGGCGACAGGCTGCGCATCAGGCACCGCATAGACGTCGATCTCCACCATCATGCCGTCATAGTAGAAGTGCGGCACGCCGACGGGAATGACGAGAGCGGAGCTTCCCAACTCCTCCGCCAGGATCGGCGCCACCCGATCAAGTCCGGTGCGCCTGTCCGGCACCACATAGGCGACCAGTTTGACAATCTGGCCCGCGGCGATGCCGTAGGGCGCGAACTGATCGCGGATGAGGGCCGCGGTCAGCCGGAGCTGGCGCTCGAGATTGCCCGGCTCGAGCACGGCCACGCTGTGGTCGAGGGGACACTGTCCGCAGCTCCAGAACCGGCCGCGATCAATGACACCCAGCGAGTAGGGGAGGTCGATCCCCATGCTCCAATGCGAGCCGAAAGGTACGAAGCGCCTGGCGCGTGGAGTGTCGATGCTCATCGCCGCAGTTTTGCCCACTCTGCCCGCCGGCGCAATCCCCGTTGGGATCACGCCGGCGCAAGACAGGCAATGCTAGAGGACGATGAAGATCCGCCGGCGCCGGAACCAATGCCGGCGACGGAAGTAAAACCGCCGCCGACGGCGCCGGAAGAGGAAGTACCGGCGCCGACGGCGCCTGCGCCAATGGTGGACGTGCTCCACCACTGCACCACCATCGGCATCGGGGTGCAGCAGCGCGTTCCCCGCCGTCGCGGTGGTCGGCGCGGCCGGCACTGGCACGGCGGCTTCAGCGCCCCCAGCCGCGAACCGGCCCGCAACGGCCACGCCGACAACACCACCCAGCGCCAACAGAAAGCTGCGACGATCCATCTTTGAACTCCCGCACCAAGAACCCGAGAAATGTCTTACACGTCCAGCATCCGCCATCGGGTGCCGGATTGGCAAGTCAACAATTCGAACTGCGATAACGCAGCGGCCTGATAGCAGCGGCGGCTTGGTGCAGTAGCTAGTGTTCCGTCCCATTCATTCGATTCCGGCGAAGCTGGATCAATGAATGGAAAGAGGGAGAACAAACAAAGTGTTGGCTAGTGGGCGGGCCATTCATTTGGGGTACCAAATGAATGGGTCGGAACACTAGAGACCCTCCAGTCGCGCGGCGATCACGCGGGCAATCACGGGCCAGGCGAAATGCTGCTCTGCATAGGTCCGGGCGGCGCGGCTGGCTTGCGGCCACTCCTGCGGGCTGGCAAGCAGGAGGTCCAGCTTGCGGGCCATGTCGAGAGGATCATCCGCCTTGTGGGTATGGAGCCAACCATGCCCCGTTAACTCGGTGTTGTCGGGCACGTGGCCTGTCAGCACCAACCGTCCGGCTGCCGCGTAGTCGCGAATCTTGATGGGCGAATAGCCAAAGGCCGTGTCACGTTTCTCGGTCAGCGGCAGGATCGCGATGTCGAAACAGTTGACGGCGAGATTGGCGCGCTCGAGCCCGACCGCTCCCATGAAGCGGACACGGTTCCGCAGTTGCAACCGTTGCGCCAGCGCTGCCAGCGAAGCCAGTGCCGGACCATCCCCGAAAATCACGAGATCGAGCTCGGGATGGGTTTTCGCCACGATCGCAAAACCCTCGATCGCCGTGTCGAGCCCATGCCAGGGCACCATGTTGCCGATGAAGCCGAGCGTGGTGCGCCCGGCCTCGAGCCCGAAGGCAGCGAGCGCCTGTGCGCGCGGCAGCGGAAAGAACTGGGAGATATCGCAGCCATTGCCGAGGGAAATGATCCGTGCCGGGGCAACGCCGCCCGCGACGAGCTCGTCGGCCATGCCGCGCGTCACCGACCGGGTGAAATGGGCGGTGCGCGATGCCGCGATCTGCGCCCACTCTTCAAAGGCCGCCAGCCGGCCGCTGCCACCGGCCTCGCGGCGCTCCTTGGCGAGCCAGCCATTGTGCTCGACGGCGACCTTCAGCCCGAGCGCGCGGGCAACGAGCACCAGCACGAAGGTAAGCATGTTCACGCGCGAGTAGACCACATCGGGCCTGAACCGCCAGGCTTCCAGGATCAGCGCGGGGAGCTGAAACAGCGTATCGAGGGAGGGCGGCAGCCTGAGCCGACCCGCCAGCCGAGGTGTCGCGCGCACGCGAGCGCGAAGCCGCTCCGGCAGCGCCGGCATGGCACCAGCCGCAGGCGTCAGCATGCGCACCTGATGGCCCATCTGGAGCCAGGAATTCATCAGGCCGAGCTGGTGCTGGTTGGAGCCACTGGCGGAATCGAAGGCGACGAGATTGACCATCAGGATACGCAAGGCGAACGCCCTCGGCTGCATTGAAGACCCACCCCGATCAGGCCGCCTCGCGCCTGCCTGCGTCCCGGCCGGCGAGCAGGCGATGATAGACCCCCAACAGCGTCCGCTCCTGAGCCTCCCAGTCGAACGACGCGACGAGGCCGGCGAGCCGCTCGTGATCGGGGACGTAACGCGCCCGCTCAGCATGGACATGGCGCAGGCCGTCGGCAATCGCCTTGGGGTCGGTCGCAGCCACGGCTATTCCGTTGCCGGCTTGGCGCACGAACCGGTCGAGCTCGACGTTCCGCGAAACGACCAGCGGCAGCCCGGCGAATGTCATCTCGAACAGCTTGTTGGGCAGGCAGTACTCGTAGTTGAGGCAGGTCGCCTCGATCGTGCAGACCCCCACATCGGCGCTGCGGATGAATGGCACCACATCGCCATGGGGTACGCTGCCGAGCAGATGGATCCGCTGGTTCAGTCCCGGGCGGTTGCGCAGGGCTTCGAGTTGCTTGACCATCCCAGGGCGCACGGGGCCCACTACCGCCAGGTGGAACTCCTGCGCAATAGCGATTGCTTCCAGGATATGAGCATTGCCGCGACCCTGCGCCATCACCCCCACATAGACGGCGAGCGGCACATCGCCAGCGAGCCCGGCGCGCTCACGTACCGTCTCCGCCAGGATCCGCCCGCGCTCGAACCGGGGGGCGTTCAGCACCAGTGCCGGGCGCTCGATCCCGTGCTTCTCCCCATAGTGCGCGGCAATCGAGGGGCTGACGGTGATGGCAGCCGCGATGTGCGACATCGCGCGGCGCTCGATCCCGTTCTTCAGGCGTGCCAATATCGGGCCGGGCAGCGGCAGACGCCCCTCTTCCATCTCGTGCATGTCGTAGACGATGGATGCACCGGTGCGGGCCGCGACCCGCAGCGCGGCGGGCAGCGTGTTGAAATCATGCGCGTGCACAATATCGGGACGAAAGCGCGCCGCGGGGCCGGCGAGCGCCATAGCCAACCACTCGTGCTCGAGGAAGGGACCAGCGGCGGCCTTCAGACGGCCGAGCAGGCCAGGCGCCCTCGCTTGCTCCACGACCGGCTCGCGGCTGGCCAACTCAGCTCCCCGCAGGGTCCGCGCGAATTCCGTGAGGCGGCGCTGCGGCAGTTGAACCCGCTGATAAGCGACGCCGTTGCGGATCTCGAACGGCTCGAGGCCCGGCTCGGCGATGCAGAGCACCCGCACCAGGAAACCATGCCGCGCCAGGCTCTCGGCCTCCTTGATGACGCGGGCGTCGTTGGCACACGGATTGCCAACGAGCATCGCCACCCTGACGCCTGCG
>JANNSW010000667.1:0-1703 GCA_031403055.1 Hyphomicrobiaceae bacterium
TTGACGACCGGCAGCCGTGTCCGGCCGATGATGATGCCGCGCTTGGGCGATCGGATCTCGGTCAGCACGTCCTCGTAGGGGTTGGCGATCGCCCCGATCATCTCGTTGCGCTCGAGCGTATCGCCGGTCGAGCGGTAGGAGAGCAGCACGCCCCCTTCGGGCGCCCTCAGCCAGCGCGAGGATTGGGCGTGGATCGAGCGCTCGCCCGCCGCCAGGCTCGCTGGGATTCGGATCATGCCCTTGCTGGCCATCACGCCGAGGATGCCGCGCACGCCGGTACGGATTGCGGTCTCGTCGAACCGCAGGCCTTCGCCGCCCTCGTAGACGACGACGGGAATGCCGAGCGCGCGCGCGGCCTCGCGCAGCGACCCTTCACGCTCGGGCGCAGTCAGCATCAGCGGCGCCGCGAAGGCGGTCGCGATCTCGCGTGCATCCCCCACCTCGAAACTCGCCCGGATCTGCGGCAGGTTCTCGCGATTGGCTGACGCCGTATGCAGGTCGATACCCAGATCGGAGCGCGCGACCACCTCCCGCATCAAGAGATGGGCGAGCCGGGCGGCCAGCGACCCGGACACATTGCCGGGAAAGGCGCGGTTGAGGTCGCGGCGGTCGGGCAGATAGCGCGAGCGCGCGATGAAGCCGAACGCGTTGACGACCGGGATGCAGAGCAGCGTTCCTTCCAGGTCCTTCAGCTCCTCGATGCGCAGCAACCGGCGGATGATCTCGACGCCGTTGATCTCGTCGCCATGCACCGCCGCCGAGACGAACAGGGTCGGCCCCGGCTCGCGACCATGCAGCACATGCACCGACAGCGATATCGGCAGATGGTTCGACAACCGGCTGACGGGCAGCTCGACCAGCCGGCGCGTGCCGGGCTCGATTCGTTCGCCGCCGATCTCGAATGGCTCTCGCATGGTGCCTGACATTCGGTTTTGCCGCCGCCATCCGTTCGCGTCGAGAAGTCGTCGGGTCGCCACTTAAACAGAATTCGACACCCAAACCCACATCCCTCATTCCGCACGGACCGATGTCGACCGATAGCGACGGGTGTGGGGCTGGCGAACCGTTGGTCAACGGCGACGACTTTGCCTAAGCTCCAGGCGAATCAGCCGGCGGAGCGGAGAGACCCGAGCATGCGAGCTTCGAGCGCACCCAGCACCATTCTCGACGACGCCGGACCGGCGCTTGCCGCAGCCGAGCGGTTGTTGATCGCGGCCCGCGCCGGCACGCGCGCGCGGGTAGCGGCAGCCGGCGGCATCGATGCGGCCCAGCATGCGGCCCACGGCCTCGCCTGGCTGGCGACCACGGTCGAGGCACTGCGCCAGATCTTGGGTTGGGCGCGCCGGCTCGAGGACGCGGGCAAGCTCGGGCTGATCGAGCGGGGTCTGTTGGCGGCGGCCTATGGCGAGTACCTGGCGCAGATCGCTGGCGGCATTCCCATGAACCAGACGGAGCTGATCCGGCCGGCTCAGCTCGGTGTGCCGGCCGGCGAGATCGCTCAGTTCGCCGCCGCCGCTGCTGGACTGATCGAAACGGGCACGTCGGATGCGCTGAAGGCCGGCATCGCCCGGGCGATCGCCGAGCAGTCGGAGCCGGGTGCGGCCGGCGATCACGGCCTCGACGAGACGTTGCAGCATTTCCAGGGCGGGATGCGCCGGTTCGCAGCCGCCGAGGTCGCGCCGCACGCCCATCGCTGGCACCTC
>JANNSW010000668.1:0-2170 GCA_031403055.1 Hyphomicrobiaceae bacterium
CCTGCCACAGCGGCACGTGCACGGGCATGTTCTGCCGCACTTCCAGCATGTGGTGGCAGGGGCCCAGCCCCAATTGGTTGATGGCGAGCTTGAGGGAGTTGGTTCCCGTCCAGCCAACCCCGGCGCCAATCACTTTCAGGGGCATCAAGTTCTCCTCTGCATTGAAAGACGAGCATTTATTCCGGCAGGCCCGCCTTGCGCAGGCCGTCGAGGATCATGTCGAGGGATGGACCGCTGCGAAACGGCAGCCGCTTGCGGAGTGTCGTGACGGTGGCGCCAGGCCACAGCGATAGGAACCTCGCGAGCGCCGCCCGCGCCTCGTCCATGCGGTCGTGCCGGGCACAGGCGGCGGCGAGCAACCAGTAGGCCGAGTCCCAGTTGGGATTGAGAGCGGCCGAGCGCTGGGCCAGCCCGATGGCCCGCTCGGTTCGGCCGAGGCAGAGCTCGGCTGCTCCGACCATCGCCAGATTCATGAAAAATCTGGGATCGAGCGGACCAAGTGTCATGGCCCGCTTCAACAAGATGAGACCGTTCTCCAGATCGCCACCCCAGAACAGCGCGGTTCCCGCCATGAGGTTGACGAAACCTGAGCCAGGATTTTGTTCAACCGCGCGGCGCGCGGCGTCGAGACCGGCGCCATAGTCGCGCCCTACCGCCACGAGGACAAAACCGGCAAGGGCCAGCGCAACGGCATCGTCGTTGCCGGCCGCCGCCGCCCGGCGGGCGAGCGCCGTCGCGGTTGCCACATCGTCGGCGCCGGCGGGTGGCCAGCCCCTGGTGGCCCGCTGCACCAGGCACCAGGCGGCATGGGCGAGCGCCAGGGCATAATTGGGTGCGAGATCGATCGACTTGCCGAGCAAGCCGAAGCCCACGAGATTTTCGTCCGGACGCACCGCATAAACATGCGGCAAGGCCCGCAGATAGAGATCGTAGGCGTCGAGATTTTCGACCGGCTTGCGGCGGGCACGCTCGATCTCCGCCTTGCGCAACGTCGGCTCGATGGCGCCCACCACCTTGCCCGTGATCTTGTCCTGGAGATCGAAAACGTCCTCGAGACCGCCGTCGAACCGGTCCGCCCACAAATGTCCGCCCGTCGCCGCGTCGATGAGCTGGCCGGTGATGCGCAGCCGGTTGCCCGATTTGCGCACGCTGCCTTCCAACACGAAGCGCACGCCCAGCTCCCTCGCCACCTGGCGCACGTCGACCGCCCGGCCCTTGTAGGTGAAGCTCGAGTTGCGCGCGATGACGAACAGCTGGTTGAAGTGCGACAAGGCCGTGATGATGTCCTCGACCATGCCGTCGACGAAGTACTCCTGCTCCGGATCGCCCGACATGTTGGTGAACGGCAGGACCGCGATCGAGGGCTTGTCGGGCAGCGCCGGGGCCAAGGCAGCTGCCGCAGCCGCTGCCGCGGGCTTCGCATTTGCGGCGACGCCGACCTGCAGCGCATAGACCCGCATCGGCTCGGCGATGTTCTTCAGTCTTGTCTCGCCGAGATCGCTGACCAGCAGGTCCAGGCGCGCTGCGATGTTGACGCCGTCGCCCATGAGGTCGCCATCGCTCTCCTCGACGACGTCGCCCAAATGGATGCCGATGCGGAGCTCGATGCGGCGCTCGGGCGGCAGCCCGGCGTTGCGCTCGACCATGGCGTTCTGCACCTCGATGGCGCAGCGCACGACATCGACGACACTCCTGAACTCGACCAGCGCTCCATCGCCGGTGCGCTTGACGACGCGGCCGTTGTGCACGGCGATGGTCGGGTCGATCAGATCGCTGCGCAGCGCGCGCAATCGCGCAAGCGTGCGATCCTCGTCGGTCCCGGTGAGCCGGCTGAAGCCGACCACGTCGGCTGCAAGAATTGCCGCAAGCTTCCTGCGTTCTGCCATTGACGATTCAACCCATCGCGCAGCCGCGCCAAAGTCGCAGGTGAACTGCTGAAAGTTCGCCAAGCTCCTCCTACTCTACTCGGTGCGTCGCGTCACGTGTGCAACTCGTCCAGAAGCGCCTTGGCCTCCTTCAGATCAGGCAGATCGAAACCCTCGGTGAACCAGCCAAGGATCGGGCTGAGGAGATCGAAAGCCTGTCGCCGCTCGCCTCGCTCGGCGAGAAGCCGTGCCAGGTCGCGAGCGGCGCGCAGTTGCAATGAGGGCGATTCCAGTCCCTTGGCCGT
>JANNSW010000669.1:0-3005 GCA_031403055.1 Hyphomicrobiaceae bacterium
CTCGGATCGCAGCGCACGTAGCCGAGCGCGATGGCGCCGCCGAGGTAGTGCCCGTAGTTGGCGCTGTTGACGTAGCCGCAGAGCTTGCCGTCGCGCCAGATCGGCTCGTGGTGATAGAGCAGCGGCTCGGGGTCCTCGAGCTTGAGCTGCACCAGCCGCTTCGACAGCCCGGTCTGCTTCTTCATCAGTACGGCCTCGCGGCCGATGAAATCACCGAAGCGGCCGGATTTCTTGTCGGTCTTGACCGCAAAGCCGAGACCGGCTTCGAGCACATGCTCCTCATCGCTCATGTCGTGGCCCATGTGGCGGTAGGCCTTCTCGATCCGGCAGCTGTCGAGCACATGCAGGCCGCAGGGCTTGAGGCCGAACTCCTTGCCCGCCTCCCAGATCCGGTCGAACACGTGCCGCGCCATGTCGGCGGTCGCGTAGATCTCCCAGCCGAGCTCGCCAACGAACGTGACGCGATGGGCGCGCACCAGCGCCATGCCGAGCTCGATTTCCTTCGCCGTACCGAACGGGAAGGCCTCGTTGGAGAGGTCGGCGGTCGTCACCTTGCGCAGCAGGTCGCGGGCCCTGGGCCCCATCACGGGGATCACGCATTCGAGTGCCGTCACATCGATTGCCGAGCAATGAGCGTCGTCGGGGATATGCCGCTTCAGCCAAGCGAGGTCGCGCGGCAAAGTCATCGACGGCGTGACGACCAGGAAGCTCGTCTCGGCGAGCCGGGTGACAGTCACATCCGCCTCGACCCCGCCCTTGCGGTTCAGCCACTGCGTGTAGCAGAGCTTGCCCGGCTCGATCGCGACGTCATTGGCGCAGATCTTCTGCAGCACGGCCTCTGCGTCGCGCCCCTCGACCCGGATCTTGCCGAAGGAGGTCATGTCGAAGAAGCCGACGCCGTTGCGGATCGCCAGATGCTCGTCGCGGGCGTAGTCGAACCAGTTCTGCCGCTTCCAGGTGTATTCGTACTCCGCCTTCTCGCCACGCTTCCTCGCCTCTTCCGGCAGGAACCAGTTGGCGCGCTCCCAGCCGGCCGCTTCGCCGAAACAGGCGCCGAGCGATTCGAGCCGCTCGTGCAGCGGCGACTTGCGGATGCCGCGCGAGGTCGCGAACTGGCGGTAGGGCCAATGATGGTCGTAGAGGAGGCCGAGCGTCTCGGTGACGCGCTCGGCCAGATAGCTCTTGTTGGCCTGGAAGCCGTGCATGCGGCGGATGTCGACGTCGCCGAGATCGAAGGGCGGCTCGCCGTCCTCCATCCACTGTGCGAGCGCCATGCCGGCCCCGCCCGAGGAGACGATGCCGATCGAGTTGTAGCCGCACAGCATGTAGAAGCCGCGGAGATAGGGCGCCTCTCCCATCATCCAGCGGTCGTCCGGCGTGAAGCTCTCGGGGCCATTGAAGAACTTGCGGATGCCAGCCGTCTCCAGGATCGGCAGGCGCTTGATCGCCATCTCCAGAACCGGCTGGAAGTGCTCGAAATCCTCCGGCAGCTCGAGAAAAGCCGAATCCTCGGGGATACCGTCGAGCCCCCAGGGCTTGGCCCCCGGCTCGAAGGCGCCGAGCAGGATCTTGCCCGCATCCTCCTTGTAGTAGGCGCATTCCTCCTGCACCCGCATCACCGGCAGGCTCTTGGGCAGGCCGGGGATCGGCTCGGTCACGATGTAGAAATGCTCGCAAGCCTGGAGGGGGATATCCACGCCCACCATCTTGCCGACGTCGCGGCCCCACATGCCCGCGCAGTTGACGACGATGTCCGACTTGATCGTGCCTTGGTCGGTCACGACGCCCGTCACCCGGCCATTCGCCTTGGTGATCGCCGTCACCTTCACGTTCTCGAAAACCTTGGCGCCGCGCTGGCGGGCACCCTTGGCCATGGCGAGCGCGACGTTGGCCGGATCGGCCTGGCCGTCGCTCGGGATATGGAAGCCGAGCCGGGCGTCCGAGACGTTCAGATAGGGATAGAGGTCCTTGGATTCCTGAGGAGAAAGGATCTGGCAGTCGAGCCCGTTCATGCGAACCGACGTGGCGAGGCGGCGGACCTCCTCGGCGCGCTCGTCCGAGATCGCCATCAGCAGCGAGCCGCAACGCTTGAACCCGGTCGAAAGCTCCGTCTCCTGCTCGATGTCCTCGTAGAGCTTGGCCGAGTACATGGTGAGCTTCTGCATCACGGGGCTCGCACGGCCCTGCCCCATCAGACCGGCCGCATGCCAGGTGGTGCCGGAGGTGAGGGTCTTGCGCTCGAGCAGCACCACGTCCTTCCAGCCGAGCTTGGCCAGGTGATAGGCGACCGAGCAACCGGCCACGCCGCCGCCGATGATCACGGCGCGGGCTTGTTTGGGAAGGTCGGTGGACATGGCAAGGCTCCGGATGAAAGGAAAACAACCGCGCGGAAGGTGCGCGTCCGCGGCTGAAACTGGCCGAGGATCGAGCCAGATGCAATGGGCCGCAGCGCCGTCTTCAAGCCTGCTCGCGCCACGCCAGCGGATGGCGAGCGAGGGCACGGTCCAACGTCAGCAGCCGCAGCCCTTCCACTCCAGCCTGCGCCAACAGAAGGCGATCGAAGGGATCGCGCGTCGCGGGCACCGGATCGGGCTCGGCGAGCACGTGGCGGGTCTCGATGGCGAGAATGGTCGCAGGCAACCGTCTGCACAGGTAAGGGAGCCGTTGCAGCGGCGCACCGACATCGAGCTTGCCCAACCGCGCCTTGATCGCGATCTCCCACATGCTTGCCACACTGACAAAGAGCACGGCCTCTTCGGCTGCCAGCGCCCGCTGCATTGCGGTCGGCATGGCATCCAATTGCTTTCGCAGGATCAAGATCACGACATTGGTGTCGAGCAGGATTCTCATGGCTCCGGCGTGATGAGAAAGTCTTCAGGCAGTGGCGCATCGAAATCATCGGCCACGTATGTGAAGAACTGCTCGACGCCCAGCTTGTCGAGAGCAGCCGCAATGGCGACCAAATCGATGCCGCCCTTCCGGCTCGGCGCAGGCGCGACCATTTC
>JANNSW010000670.1:0-4002 GCA_031403055.1 Hyphomicrobiaceae bacterium
CCGTCGAGCCGGTAGGCCATGCGGTCCATCTGGGTGGTGATGATGAAGGCTTCGCCGAGGAAGGTCGCGATGCCGCCCGGCGTGAAATAGTCGTCCTGCGGTCCCATCACGACACGCAGCGGCTCGGGACTGGGCGCGAGCCAGCCGGCGTCGGCCGCGGCATCGTCGAGCACGACCGCGCCCTCGATCGCCAGCCGGTCGCCGGCCGCGAGCTGGCGCCCCTCGAGCCCGCCGAGCCCCGAGCGCAGATGGGTCGAGAGGCTGCCCATGGTCGGCGCTACGTCGATCCGCCCATTGACTGCCAGATAGAACCACATGCCGATCTCGCCCGGCCGGACGCCGAGCCGGTCGCCGGGACGCAGCACTACGCGGCCGGCTGGCGGCAGCGTGACGCCATTGCGCTGCACGCCATAGGGCGCGCCGGCAAAGGCGAGCGTGAGCGGGGCGCCTTCAGCTTCGACTTCCAGGCCACCGATCGACACTTCGATCGCAGCCGCACCATCGGGATTGCCGGCGAGGCGGTTGGCGAGGCGGAACGCCGCCCAATCCATGGGCCCGGCCGGCGTCACGCCGAAGCGCAGGAATCCGAACCGTCCGGCATCCTGCAGGGTGGCACCGGGACCGGCGCGGACGATGCGCAGGGCTGTCGTCATGATACGCTCTCGCAGCGCGCGACCGTCTCGCCGCGCGCGACCCGCTCGCGGATCGCCTCGAACTCGTGTGGTGCGACCGCCTCGAAGCGCATCTCGTCGCCGGGCGCGGCGAGGAACGCCGGATCGCGCCGGGGCGAAAACAGCCGCT
Organism: Hyphomicrobiaceae bacterium; assembly: GCA_031403055.1. Taxonomy (GTDB): domain Bacteria; phylum Pseudomonadota; class Alphaproteobacteria; order Rhizobiales; family Hyphomicrobiaceae; genus JANNSW01. The sequence continues at coordinate 802 of JANNSW010000670.1, forward strand.
CGGGCGTCTCGGCGAGCACATACCAGGCAGCCGGCATCGCAACCGTCGTCACGATCGCCTGGCCGCCGGCAATCATCAACTTGTTCTCCTCGACGCGCGCGCGCGGGCTCGTCATGCGCGAGATGGTGAGCTCCGGGGGCAGGCCGCCCAGATAGGTGAAGCCCGGCGCGAAGCCGAGCATGTAGACCCGATAAGTCGCACCCTGATGCAGCGCCACGACCCGCTCCTCGGTGAGGCTCAAGGCCTTGGCGACGAAGGGAATGTCGAGGCTGTAGGGCTCGGCGTAGCAGACCGGCAGCGTCCAGCGGCGCAGATCGCGGCTGGTCGCGACAAGGCCCGATGCGAGGCTGCCGAGCCGGGCCACCAAGGCTTCGGGCGCGATCACCAGCGGATCGAAATGCACCATCAGCGAGCGGTAGGTCGGCACCGTCTCGACGACGCCCGCGATCGCCGCAGCCAGGACCGCCGCATCGAGCGCCAGCACCAGCTCGCTCAAGTGCGGATCGACGGTTGTGCCGTACTCGACGACCACGGCGCATTCGCCCGCTGGCAGATATCGCGGTTCGATCGGTTGGCTCATGCCGCTCATGTGTAGAAGGGCCTCAGCGTCCAGCCACCCGCTTCGAGCCGGCGGCGGACCTCGGTGGCGATGGCGACCGCGTTCCTGGTGTCGCTGTGCACGCAGATGGTCTCAATCGCAACCGGAATGCGCACGCCAGACAGCGAGATCACGGCGCCGGCTTCGAGCATCTGGATGATGCGCTCGCCAGCGGCCACGGGATCCTCGACCATGGCGTTGGGCTGGCTGCGGGGGACCAGCGTGCCCTTGTCGGTGTAGGCACGGTCGGCGAAGATTTCGCGCGCGGTCTTGAGGCCGTGCCGGTCGGCCGCCCGCTCGCCCTCGGTGCCGGCGATCACGAAGGAGATCAGCGACGGATCGACCGCCTTGACCGCCTTGGCGACGGCGTTGGCGATGTCGGGGTCGTCGCCCGCCAGCAGCCCCAGCATGCCGTGTGCCTTCACATGGCCGATGCGGGTGCCGGAATAGCTGGCAAGCGCCTGGGCCGCGCCGATCTGATAAGCGACGAGCCGCTCGATCTCGGCCGCACTGAATGGCATGCGACGGCGCCCGAAGCCCCACAGGTCGGGAAAGCCCGGATGCGCGCCGGCGGCAACGCCTTTCGCCTTCGTCATGGCGAATGTCCTGGCCATGATCTCGGGGTCGCCCGCATGCAGGCCGCAGGCGATATGGGCGGTCGTCACCACCTGGAGCATCGCCTCGTCGTCGGCCGCCTTGTAGACGCCGAAGCCTTCGCCCATGTCGGAATTGAGATCGATCGCGGGCATTCCTCGCCCCTCCTTCAGATGGTTTGCAGCCCGAGCGCCGCCCGCAGCCGGTTCTTCATATGGACGCCATCGCGTGGCGGCAGCGCCTTGGGGTGCTCGGCGTTGCCGATCCGGATGGTGGCGAATGCGAGCGACGTCCTGGCGTGGATGCGCGTGCGCAGCTCGGCGACATCGGCCATGCCGTCGATCTCCGTCGTCTGCGGGAAGCCGCAGGCCTTGGCGATCCCGGCGAGGCTGACGCCGGCTGCCGTATGGCTCGCCTGGTTGCCCGTCTCGCCGAATGCTCCGTTGTCGAGCACGACGATGGTCAGGTTTTCCGGTGCCTTCAGCGCGGCGGTTGCGAGCGCGCCCATGCCCATCAGCATCTCGCCGTCGCCGGTCAGCACCAGCACCGGCTTCGTGGGCTGCGCGAGTGCAAGGCCGAGGCCGGTGGTCGTCGCGCTGCCCATGCCGGCCCAGAGATAATAGGTCAGATCGTGATCGCCCGCGGCGTAGACGTCCCACGAGGGCGAGCCGAGGCCCGTGACGACCAGCAGCTCGGCGCGATCCTTCAGCAGCTCCGCGACGACGGCACGGCGATCGAGTGAACCCTTCGCCATCACTTCACCCATTGCTTGCGGCCGATCAGCCGCTGGCCGAGCAGCACGGCTGAGGCCGCTTCGCCGTTGAACGCCATGTCGGCAGCACCCGCGACGAGCGGCTCCACGTCCTCGGCCTGATCGGCGCGCCAGGTCAGCACCCCCATCGCCTGCAGCACTTGCTCGGTCGCCTGGCCCATCGGCACCTGCCAGGGATTGAACTCCGCCCATTCGCCCCGCATGGTGACGAGCATGAGCAGGGGAAAGCGGACGGACGCATGCAGCGCCAGCGTGTTGATGCAGTTGCCGACGCCGGACGACTGGAGCAGCAGAACCCCGCGCTCGCCGCCCAGATGCGCGCCGAGCAGGAGGCCGATCCCCTCCTCCTCGGTCGTCAGCACCGTCGGGCACATCTGAGGATCGGCGTGGGCGAGCTCGATCAGGCGGGCGTGACCGGCATCGGGCACATAGGCGACGTGGCGCACGCGAGCCGCTTTCAGGCAGGCGAAGATCTGATCCGGCCATGCCAATCCGGCCATGCCTCCGTCCTCTTCGCGTGCCATTCCTTGATTTCCCGTTCGCAGTCGACGGGTGAGTGCTAGCGGATGCGGCAGCGCGAGACAATGATCCTCGCCGGGCTATCGCTTCGTGAGCGAGACGCGGCGTCCGCACCAGTCGGGCAGCTCGCTCACCTGCAAGGCTCTCAGCTTGGCGAACGCCTCGCGGCACCACGGCGGACGATCCAGCTATTGAAGTGGATACTCGGTCCGAACAAGCGGGACCACCCCACTGGTCCTGAACGCTCTGGCGAAAACAGCAAGTGCACGTGCGACCGTGATGCGAGAGCTCAAGGCTCTAGCCGCCAACTTGGTTCCGCCGCCCTGCTATCAGGGTATTGATGATCTCGATGTAACGATCAGCAACGTGTGCGACTTCTTTATGTGCAAGCTCTAGTACTTGTCGGATTTGTTCATTTTCACTGATTGGTACGTAATTGTAATGTAACATATGATTCTCTATTGCTGTCACTCGCTCCGGTCGCGCGGATAGAAATTTTTTTACACCCTTGTCTGCTTTATCTGCGTTGCATATTCTGCAACTCGGGACGATATTGCCGAGGCGATGTTCTCCAAGTGATTGCTTATTGATCGGCACTACGTGATCCATCACCAGATCGCCACCTTGCCCGCAATACGCGCAGCACCTGCCGAACGCGTTGATTACCTGCTGCCAGTGATCAGACCCAAAGCTCTCCGCGCCAATGTTGCTCAGGATA
>JANNSW010000671.1:0-3288 GCA_031403055.1 Hyphomicrobiaceae bacterium
GATTGCTTATTGATCGGCACTACGTGATCCATCACCAGATCGCCACCTTGCCCGCAATACGCGCAGCACCTGCCGAACGCGTTGATTACCTGCTGCCAGTGATCAGACCCAAAGCTCTCCGCGCCAATGTTGCTCAGGATATTCCGCACAAGGAGATTCTGGGCGTTTCCGATAGCGTTGCCTTTGAAGCGCCCTCGGGCGGTGCGTGTGGATTTATCGCCCGTCTGAGCGTTGGCTATCTCGGAGGCAGAATCGGTCTGTACTGCCTGGGACAATTGGATACCTTTGCGTTTGAGGTATCGGATCAAATGGGGTTGGCTTTTGCTCGTTGGCGGGTTGAACCATTGACTAGTCACACGGACGAGTATCCCAGACACAACGTAGTGCTGATTCCAGTAACGTATGTGTTCATTTTTTGATATCATTGAGACCGGTTTCCAGAACGGGAAATTTACATCCAGTGTTTCTTTAGAATAATTACGATCGCACAGTCGATTAAATTCATATTGATCAATTTTATTGCAGTGTGCGGCAATGGAAGGGATGGCGGTTCTAACGAGAGCACCTATTTTCATTTTTCATTACTCCATGTTTGCGCCGATCGCGTCAAAACCAGTTCGCACTGAGCCACACGAAGAATTATACTAATACCCTGAAGCTAATACTTAGTTTCCGAAATTCAGTAAATCGACGAGGCTGATCCAGTCATGTTTTCAGGTGTTCGAAGGCGGTATGTTCGTCGCCGATGGTTTCTCTCAAGCGATGTCAGTTTGGTCCGGCTCATCATGGTTGACTGAGCATCCGAGCTCCGACCCAAGTGACGGCAGTCTGTCGCCCGATCAGATTCCCGCTGATGTCGCTGCGGCGCTTGTGGATCCAGCCGTCGCGAGACGATGATCCTGGCAGGGCTATCGTTTCGCGAGTGAGATGCTGCGCCCGCTCCAATCGGGCCGCTCGCTCTGCAGCAGGGTCCGCAGCTGCTCGAACGCCGCCTCGGGTATCGGCGCTGTTCGGCCCGTCTTGGTATCCACATGGATGACGACGCTTTCGAACGTCGCGCGCTCGATGCCCTCTACCCGCATGACGCCGCCATAGTGGATGCGTTTCGTATCGACGCCGAGGATCAGGCAGGTCGTCTCGAGCAGCGCCGGGGCTCGCACCTCCTTCAGGTAGCGCACATGGGATTCGGCCGCATAGAGCCCGCAACCGGTTGCTCTGAAGTAATCGCCGCCGATCCCGAGCCGTCCGAACAGGCTCCAGATCGCATTGCCGAACGCGACCAGATAGTAGGCCTCGCTCAGGTGACCATACTCGTCGATCCACTCGGGCCGAAGCGACTCGTTGAAAACCCGTTCCAAGACCACCGCCTCCTACTTCAGTCCGGCGGCCCGTTGCGCCCATTCGGGGTCCTGCTTGGTCACGAGCTCGGGGATCAGGAAGTGGAAGTTGCAGACCTTGTCGCCGCGCGTCTTGACCTGTTCCCAGGCGACGGTGCCGCCCGGGTGGAAGCCCTCGACCAGCCCCTTGTGCACGGCGACGTCGTACATGTAGCCAAAGCCCAGTCCCTTGGGACCTTCTTCCGCCCAGACCTCCGCAACCGGGCAATGGGTGCAGACGACGTTGAAGACGCCGGGCGAGATGTGCGATTGCCCGCGGAACACGAAGGAAGCGGCCTCCGGGTCGCGCCGCTGCATGATGTCGGTCCAGGTCTTGAAGTCCAGCGGCAGGCCCTCGGCGATCGCCTGCTCGCGCATGCCGCGCGCCCGCTCGACCCCGAAGTTGTAGAGTGCTTCGCGCATCACCTCCTCGGCCGCCGCGTCGAAGCGCTCGGTCAGCGCGCGGGCCACGTACATTCCGAGCGCGCCGAACACGCCGATCGTGCGCCGGGAAAGTCGGATCGAGCGCTGACGGTCGGCGAAGGCGTCGTCCGGCGGAGCGTCGGAACGCCCGGAGCTCGTGCCGGCGTATTCGAAGGTGACCGACCAGGGCGCGCCGGGCTTCTTGGGGAGAGCGGCGAGCTTGACCGACATGTCGTCGTCGAAGCCCCCGGCGAGCCCCTTCAGCGTCTCCGTCCAATAGGTGGTGAGCAACCCCTTGTCGCCGCCGTGCTTGGCGAAGTAGTCGGCGCCCGGCACACGGTCGAGCTTGACGGTCGCGCGCCGCGGACCACCCTCGACCTTCAGCAGGCCGTCCGCCTGCGTCAGCATCAGATCGCCGTTGTCCCAGGCCCGCAGCAGCGACATGGCATCCCGGCCCTCGGCACTGGCGAGGGGCGAATCATGGAGCGCTTGGCCGCGATAGTGGCCGTACTGCCGGAAACCCTCGGCCAGCGCCGCGATGCCGGGTTTTCCCAGGCGCGTCTCGACCGAATCCCGGATCTGGCGAAGCAGCATCCAGTAATACTCGTCGATGATGCGGAGCGATTTGATCTGCGGCTCGCGTGCTGACATGGGATGACCTCCGATCGCGGACAAAGGGCGCCAGCGTCCCACGTGACAGGAAGTCTTGTCGAGAGCGTCCGCGGCAGAGCAGACAATCGCCGCAGCAGAGCTCCGATCGGCTTGCGTCGGGACGCGGGCTCGCGGATGGTCGAGGGATCGAGTTTGGCCACAAGTCATGAGGCCCCATGCCCCAGACCGCGCTCATCGTCCTCGCCCATCCGGAGGCGCAGTCCTTCAACGCGCAGATGGCGGAGGTGGCGAAGGCCGCGCTTTCAGCGCGCGGATGGCGGGTGCTGAGTTCCGACCTCTACGCGCAAGGGTTCGATCCGCGCGAGGGCGCCGCTCACTTTGCCGAGCGGGCCGATAGAACGCGCTTCGATACCCAGGCCGAGCAGCGCCATGCCTGGGATCAGGGGACGCTGCCGGCAGACGTGAAGGCCGAGGTCGACAAGGTGATGGCCGCCGACCTGATCGTCATCCAGTTCCCGGTGTGGTGGTTCGGCATGCCGGCCATGCTGAAGGGCTGGATCGACCGGGTGCTCGTCTATGGCGGGCTTTACACCTCGACCCGGCGCTACGATCGCGGAGTGCTCGCGGGCAAACGCGCGCTCATCTCGGTGACGCTCGGCGCACTGGAGCCGACCTATCGCCACAACGGCCGCAATGCCGACATCGGGCTGCAGCTCTGGCCACTACGCATGGCGCTCAACTATGTGGGGCTCGGCGTGGTCGAGCCGTTCATCGCCCATGGCATCGAAGGCGGGCTCAAATACTCCGACCCGGCGCTGGTGACGGAGCGGATCGAAGGGGCCAAGCGCCGGCTGGCCGAGCGATTGCAGGGGATCGG